>CAYLTY010000103.1:0-26811 GCA_964386705.1 uncultured Planctomycetaceae bacterium | reverse complement strand
AACCGACAGCATGCGGCTTGAATTCAAGTCATGGGACGGGTCGTACGGCGACCGATCCTACAACTTTGTGCGATCAGGAGAACTCGTGGAGCGGCTGACCAGACGGCAATGCCTGAATCGGACGGCCGGCGCGATTGAGATAGCTCACCGAACCATCCACGCCCAAGTGCTTGTAGATCGTTGCCAGCACGTCTTGCGGCGGCTTCGGGTTGGTCTTCGGGAAAGCCGCTTTCGCATCGGATTCACCGAAGACGCGGCCACCTTTGATCGGGCCACCAGCCAATGCCGCACTGAAGACGTTCGGATAGTGATCGCGGCCAGCGTCGTTGTTGACTCGCGGTGTGCGACCGAATTCGCCCCAGGCGACAACGAGTGTCTTCTCCAGCAAGCCGCGTTGATGCAGGTCTTCGATCAGGGCTGAGTAGGCTTTGTCGAAGCGCGGCAGGAATCCGCGACGCAGGGAATCGAAGCCTTGCACATGAGTGTCCCACCACCGCAGATCGACGGTCACAACACGCACGCCCGCTTCGACCAGACGGCGCGCCAGCAGGATGCGCTGACTCCAGGCCGGAGCTCCGCAACGGTTCGACGCACCCGGATCAAACGCTGGTGCGAAGCCATAGCGTTCGCGAATTTCACGCGGCTCGGAGTCGAGGTCGAAGGCTTTACGTGCCTTGTCCGTCGAGAGCAGACCCCAGGCTTGCTGCTCGAAGCGGTCCATCGCGTCCATGCAGCCGGCCTGATCGACTGCTCGACGCATGTTGTCAAAGCCCTGCAACAGCGAGCGACGGTCGCCATAACGGTTCAGCGTCACGCCATCCGCGAAGGCAAAGTTCGGTACTGAGAATGGCCCATCCTTCGCCGGGTCGTTGAGTGTTTCGAAGGCTTTGTAGGCCACTCCGAGATACGCCGAATCCGTGCCCGGCACATTCTTCGGGATCATCACGTAAGCAGGCAGTTCTGGGGTCAGATGCTGCAGTTGTTTGGCGGCAATCGAACCGCAGCTCGGATGGATGTTCTCGTCGGGACTCGGCCCCGAGTTGTAGCCCGTGAAGCACAACTGGTCGGCACCCGAGTGTCCCGCGTCGTGGTGGAACAGACTGCGGACGATCGACCACTTGTCCATGATCTGCGAACACATGGGCAGCATGTCCGACAGTTGAATTCCCGGTACGTTGGTGTTCATCGTGCCGAACTCGCCGCGGTATTCGACCGGAGCATTCGGCTTCGGATCCCACATGTCCTGATGTGGAGGCCCACCACGCATCCAGAGAATAATGACCGAGTGGTCCTTATTGGCGACCGCCGAGTTTGCTTCGGCGCGGAGCACATTGGCCAGCGACAGACCGGCACCGGTGAAACCGATGGCACCCGCCTTCAGGAAGTTGCGGCGGTTGGTGCGAAGTGACTCGCGGAATTCCGAGCATCCCACGGAAGTTGCTTGAGCAGGCATGAGCTCACCGTCGAGGTAGGACAAACAGGCGGGAATGTGAGGAGGGACTGAGCTTTAAGTCTTATCGGACAGCGCGAGTCACATCAACAGGATCAGATCTGTCGCTGCGATAATTCGAAATGTGGGGATGAGTTACCGTCCTATCTGGCACGGGGCGAGAGATGCGTTCCCGGAAGACTCGGCCTAATATTCGCCCCCGCAGTCTGCCTTCGCCCCGCCAGCCGGGAGCTGAAACCTGCGTCGGACGCCTGCCTGACAGTCGCCTTCCCACCTTTCTTATCGAGGCATCCATGAAGTGGCCCATCGTCTTCGCTCTGCTGACCGCACTCTTCTGGGGCATGTACGGCCCGGTTCTCGGTTGGGCTCGTGCCGCCGAGGGGAATAATCCCTTCAAGCCTTACCTGCTGATCGGCGTCGCATACCTGGTCTGGGCGATCATCGGTGGCGCTTGCGGCATGCTCTATACCAAGGTGCCGTTTGAGTTTAGCGGCGAAGGCGTCAAGTGGGGCTTCATCGCTGGAAGTCTGGGAGCCTTCGGTGCGCTGACGCTGACGCTCGCCATGTTCAGCTTTCCGACGGGAACCAAGCCGCGTCCGGAACTGGTGATGCCCATCGTGTTCGGTGGCGCCGTGACGGTTACTGCCATCATGAATCTGATCATTTCGATGAAGTCAGGTTCCGGCCACGCGCCCAACCCGATGCTGTGGGTCGGGATCGCTGGCATGGCCGTGTGCATCGTGGTTGTGGCGTACAACACGCCTCACGTGGCCCCCAAGAAGCCCGGTGCCGCTCCAGCGACAGCTCCGGCTCCGATCACTGCGGAACCGCAAACTCCCGGAGACACTCCCGCCAAGCCTTGATTTTCCAACCTTCGCTAATTTTTGCGATGCCCGGAAGACACGTCTTAACAAGTCGATTTTCGGCGGTATCCTCTGTCACCGCTGGCAACTGAGTTGCTGGCGGCGTTCCCACCTTGATGTTCCCGCCGCGACTCCTGCCCGCTCAGCCCCGTGCTGAATTCGTTCGATCGTCTGCCTCAACGGATTGTGCTTTGTGCCTGTAAAGGTCTGCTGCCTCTACGGGTTGATCGGTATCGAATTGGTCAAACAAAGACGTTTGCCGCATCGGGTAGAGAATGTCTTTGACGGATCGCAATGTCTTCGGTGTTATGGCATTGAAGGCAAAGAAGTATCCAAGTTTGACCGAGGAGAACCGAGTTGATTCCTGAAGTACTTGAAGCCAAAGACCGAGCCGGACGATTACTGCCTGGCGCGGGCTTGCCTCCCTATACCTACGTGCCCGGCACTTCGACGCCGCATCCGATTCGCCATCCTGACGGTCATAGTCATGGCAAGAAGGGCAAATCGCCGACGCCGCTCAACCCGGAACGCTGGGCTGAGAATCGCAATTTTCTGCTGGCGATCGATCTCTTCAACCACGGCTTCTACTGGGAGTCGCACGAAGAATGGGAACGCCTGTGGCGCGCCTGTCCGCCAGAATCGACCGTCAGCCGCTTCCTGAAGGGCTTGGTGAAACTCGCCGCCGCTGGCGTGAAGGTTCGTGAGCGCAGCATCCATGGCGTGCGTCGTCATGCGGCGTCTGCCGGTGAAGTCTTCGCCGACATCGCCGCTGAAACCGGCAACGACCTGTTCTGCGGCCTGCGATTGACCCACCTACAATTCGCCGCCGACCGAGCTGCCCAACTCCCGTACAAAGACGAACTCAAACCCGGCGAACCCGCCAAGGTTTTCCCGTTCGTCATCGAGCCCGAGCAGATTCCGCTGAGCTAGTCTTGGTTCAACAGCCGTTAAAACTTGAGACGCCAGCCTTAGTTTGAGGCTGGCATTTTTCTTTTATGTATTGTCCATCATTCGTTTGTCTCCATTCGTCTGACTGTTCCAAAAATCGTCGAACGAAAACCAGTGACAAACGAATGGAGACAATCGAATGAAGAAATGTCACGGAGTCTGAGTTTCCGACGTTGCCGCAACCCACTTGGCCCAGCTGGGCAGCTCGGTTGAAAACTCAACGCGCTCGCGCTTTAGCGGGTGCGTGAACTTGATGCGGCGGGATATCAGGCAGAGTGGTTCGGCGTCGATGGGCTGCGTCTGAGTCGTGCCTATCGTTTGTTCGGGCAGATAGACCTGATCGCCGCAGATGGGCCAGCCGAGCAGCCACAGGTGCACGCGAATCTGATTCGTGCGACCCGTCAGCGGGTTGACTTCCAGCAACGCGGTGCCGTCTGCGAACCGTTCCAACACACGGAACTCGGTACGTGACGGCAGGCCGGACTCTTCGTCGATCTCACGGGAACCGAGCACTCCGGCGGCTTCGCTGATGGGTGCTTCGCAAACAAAAGAATTTTCGGGCGGATGGCCCTGCACGCGCGCGACGTAAGTCTTTTCCACCTCGCCGCGTTGAAACTGCGGTTGCAGCAGGCTGGCGAAGTGCCGCGTGCGAGCGAACACCACAATGCCCGTTGTGTTCGCGTCCAGCCGATGCGCCGGTCGCGGATTCTGCGGCGCGTAGACCCCAGCCAGAATGTGCTGCAGCGTGTTGCGATGAAACCGACCGCTCGCATGAATTGGCAGCGGCGCAGGCTTGTGCAGCACCACGATTGCTTCGTCCTCATAGAGAATCCGGATGTCCGCGTTCACGTCCGGTTCGCTCGTCGCACGCTCCAGCCGCACATACTTCTCGCCCACATGAATGACATGATCGGCACCAACCGGCTGGCCTGTGGCGTCCAGCATGCAGTGGTCGTCGATCAACCGCTGCCACTCATCACGCGGCACGTGGCTGAAGATCTGGCTGAGGAAATTCAGCATCGTGAAGCCGTCAAACGCCTCGGGCACTCGCAGCGGTCGCTCGTTGTCATACGGAGCGCTGCCAGGCAGCGGTGTGGTTGCGCGACGAATGGCCGCGTGACGTTCTTCAATCACGCGCGCTTGTTGTTGCTCATCAGTTTCGAAGCAATACGGGCACGACTTGCCGGGCACATATCGCGGATCGCGCTGTTCCTGGAACGTCAGCGGAGTCAGGCACACAAAACATTGTTCGTTGTCGGACTCCTGCAGAGTCGGATCAACGCCCACACGTTGATCGAACACGAAGCACTCACCGTCGTAGTGCTCGCCGCCGCATTCTTCGAAGTACTTGAGGATGCCGCCGTCGAGCTGAAAGATCTGCTGGAAGCCTTCGCGTTCCATGTATGGACCGGCCTTTTCGCAGCGGATGCCGCCCGTGCAGAACATCACAATCGGCTGCTGCTTCATTTCCTCGGGCAATTTGCTGACCGCGTCAGGGAACTCACGAAAGTTGCTGATGCCCGCTGGCAGCGCGTTCTTGAAAGTGCCGAGCCGCACCTCGTAGTCGTTGCGCGTATCCAGCAGCGTGACCGGGCGGCCTTCGTCGAGCCACCGCTTGAGTTCCTTCGCCGGCAGCTTCGGAGACGTGCGCCGGCCTGGATCAATGCCCTCGACGCCAAACGCAATGATCTCTTTCTTGATCCGCACCAGCATGCGATTGAACGGCTGGTGTTCGCTGAGGCTGATCTTCGGCGTCAGCGTTTCCAAGCCGGGAATCGATCGCAGTTCCGCGATGAGCAGATCAATTTCAGCACGCGGTCCGGCGACGAACAGGTTGATGCCTTCGGTACTGAGCAGAATCGTGCCCTTCAGCCCCCATGCCTGGCATTGAGCGATCAGGCGTTCGCGCAGCGGCTTCAGATCAGCGAGAGGAGCGAACTTGTAAGTCGAAATGTTCGTAACCGTCGGCATGGCAGCTATGGTTCCACACAATGATATGCGCACCACAATCTCCCTCGCCCCGCGTTGCGCGATGGCGTTCGGCACGGGTTAGTGGCGTTGGGGTTGCGAGTCGCTAAGGATGGGTTGTTGTCTCTGAGGGGCAACGTATCAAGTGGAAGCATGCGGACGCGATTGCGCGTGGGGAGAGGGGTGATCGTTGCCCTTCGTCGTCAATCAATTGAAGAGACCCATCCGTGGCGGATGGGTCTCACATCCGCCTTTCGCTTAGTGACCGATATCAACGGACCAAGGCGAGACGCCTTGGCCACGTACTACTTCCGCGTCAGCAGGTCGTAATGCACGCGGCCGACATGCCACATGTAGTTGGGCCCATATCCGGCTTTCGGGCCCCACTCGTTTTCGGTCGACGCTTTCAGGTGCTTGATCGCGGACTCTTTGCGGCCTTCGACGGCGTCGTTCAGACCAATGTAGAGATTCGCGTAGAACAGCCGCTTCTCACGCTCAGCCTTGCTGATTTCGGCAGCGTCGATCTGCTTCAGGATTTCAGCGCCAGTCATCTCACCAGAGAACAGCTTGTAGACCGCCGGGAACGGTTCGCGGTCATCCTTGCGGTACTTCAACAAACCTTCGCGAGCCTTCTTGGCTCCATAGGCCTTGTGCTGCGAGAAGTAGCGCCAGATGCCGTTCTCACGATCAACATCATCAAAGCTGTTGTAGATCTCAAACTGCTTCGCGGCGTCTTCAAACTTGTTCGCATAGAAGCGAGCGATCCCGCGCCGCCAGTGGGAGGTGTCCTGGCTGTTATCGAGCTCGACCATCTTCTCATAGTCAGCGACCGACTTCTCAAAGTCGCCCTGGAAGAAGTAGGCATCGCCGCGCCGCGAATACAGATCGACCTTCTTCGGGTCGGCAGTGATCTGTTCGGACACCTTGGCAATATCTGCCTTGAACTTCGAAGATAGCTGCTCGCGAGTTTCCGCCGAGAGCGGATGATCGTCCGCAGCCATGGCAGCACCGCAGACCAGCAACACCGCAAAACTCATCAGGCTGCGAGCAAGGGCTGTCACGATGAAATCCTCTGTTCAAGCAACTTCAAGCGAAGCGTTGAGCTGACGCCGTTTAACCTCAACGCCAACGGCGTGAGCGCTCTTGGACCGAAAGCCACGATCGCTGGCGCGCATGCCGTTGGCATTGCGGTTAAACATTATCGGAGCGCGTACCCAATCGTAACCGTGCTCAGGCCTTGCTCATCAGCTCGCGGAACTTGCCGAAGAGGTAGTGGCTGTCGTGCGGACCGGCGGAGGCTTCGGGGTGATACTGCACCGCGAAAGCCGGATACTCTTTGTGGCGAATGCCCTCAACGGTCTGATCGTTGAGGTTGATGTGCGTGACTTCCAGATTGGACGGCAGGGTTTCAGCCCGCAGCGCGAAGCCGTGATTCTGTGAGGTGATCTCAACTCGGCCGTTGTCCTTATTGAGCACCGGCTGATTTGCACCGCGATGACCGAAGCGCAGTTTGTAGGTCTCACCGCCGCAGGCCAGGCCCATCAACTGGTGACCGAGGCAGATACCGAACACGGGTGTGTGGCCAAGTAAACCTTGAATGGTCTTGATGGCGTAGTTGAGCGGCTCAGGGTCGCCGGGGCCGTTCGACAGGAACACGCCGTCGGGCTTAAGCTCCTTGATCTGATCGGCGGACCAGTTGCCGGGCACGACAGTCACTTTGCAGCCGAGCTGTCGCAGGTGCCGCGGAATGTTCCACTTCATGCCGTAGTCGATCGCGACGACGTGCTTGTCCTCGCCGGGCGCGTCGGCCTGCAGGCCTTCGTAGCCGGGAGTGATCGGGCTGCGGACCAGCGAGTTGAGCGACTCAGACCAGACGCGGCTTTCCTTCGGCATCACTTCCTGCACGAGGTCGATACCGACCAGCGTTGGGCTCTTGCGAGCTTTCGCGACGAGTGAATCGTTATCCATGTCGACGGTCGAAATCAGGCCGGTCATCGCGCCCTGAGTTCGAATGCGGCGGACGAGAGCTCGGGTGTCGATGCCCTCCAGTCCAATCACACCAGCGTCGGCGAGGTACTTATCCAGCGTTTGGTTTGAGCGGTAGTTGCTTTCGTGTTCGCACAGTTCGCGAACGATAAAACCGCGAATCGCCGTGCCTTTGCTCTCAACATCTTCCAGATTGATGCCGGAGTTGCCAATCAGCGGATAGGTCATCGTGACGATCTGTCCGCAATAAGACGGATCTGTCAGAATCTCCTGGTAACCGGTGAGGCTCGTATTGAAACAGACTTCCCCGTAGACCTCGCCTTCCGCTCCGAACGCTCGGCCTTCAAAGACAGTTCCATCAACCAGTGCGAGTTTGGCTGGACGACTCATTCTGTGGACACACCCCTATTGCAGTTACGTGACGGGTTGGCGATTTTTAGCAGGGCTGCGACCCAAAGGCGAGCAGTCGGCTACCGCGCGAAAACAAAGCGATCCCAACTGCGGGAATCACTGTCTTTGAGCCCGATTGACTGAGGTAGGGCGGTCAATCCTGTCCGCCTTGTCCACCACAGCGAAGACGGACAGGATTGTCCGTCCTACTGCGAACACCAACACTACGACGGATTCGTCGCAACTATTTGGCCCCATTATGCCTGAGTCCGCTGTCGCACTGCAGATTCGCGAGATCGAGATCCTCTGGGATGATCTCCAGATCACCTACGCGCGCAGCGGCGGTCCCGGTGGTCAGAACGTCAACAAGGTCAACACCAAGGTGCAGCTGGGCTGGTCACCGGCGAAGTTGCCGGAAGGAATCCGCCAGCGTTTCCATGAGCGATTCGCCAGCCGCATCCAGACGGACGGCGAGATCACGATCGTCGGCCAGGAGTTCCGCGACCAGAAACGCAACCTGGAAGCCTGCGTTGAAAAGCTGCGCGAGATGATCGTCAGCGTGCTGAACCCACCCAAACGCCGCCGCCCCACGAAGCCAACACGAGGCTCCGTAGAACGTCGCATCAAAGAGAAGAAACAGCAGACCGAACGCAAACAACAACGCCGCGTTCGGGACGTCGAATAGGCGGACCGAAGCTGATGTAGGGCGGACAATCCTGTCCGCCGAAACGCTGGTGGACAGGATTGTCCGCCCTACAAACGGCTGGTGTCTCGCTTCTCTTCGGCGGCGCTCTTGCGCAGGTAGAACGGTTCCAGATCGCCGATTGCTGCTGCTGAGGTGATTGGCGTGCAGCGTTCGGATAACTCGGCCACGTGAGCGGCTCGAGGTGACCAGACTTCTTCGGGAAGGACTCGCACTGTGGCCGGGATCTGGTCGCGGATCTTGATCAGGCCCGGCCCTGTCACGGCGAACGTCGCGCTGGCTCGTGCTTCAATGTCGGCGAACCAGTTGGCATTACTTTGGATGCGGATGTCGGCCAATCGTTGCCAGAGTTGGTTGGCATCGCGTTGATAATGGCCGACGAACAACTCTTCGCGTTGAGCATCTGCCACCGCCATTACTTCCGAAACATCTGCTGGTGCGGCTTGAGCAACCACGGCCAGCGTATCTACTGGAACCAGTTCACAGCCGGTGGCGAATGCGAAGGTCTTTCCAAACACAACTCCGACACGCAGGCCAGTGAAGCTGCCAGGGCCAATGCTGATTGCGACACGCTGCACATCGCGCGGTCGAAACTGGAACCGCTGCAGCGTGGCTTGAATCTCTGAGATCAGCGTCTGAGCGTGACGGCGACGAGCGTGTTCCAACTCATGCTCGACGAGCGTGACACCGTTCTGCCGCAGCGCGATGAATCCCAAGGTTCCGGAAGTTTCAATGCCCAACGTCAGCATGGAAGAGCGAGCGTCAGCGGATGAGTTGAACTCCGTCATGGCCGTTATCGCTCAAGTGGGCAGGGAAGAAAGATCTAATCTTCGCGCCCCGCGCCCCGCGTGCGGGGAGAGGGGCTGGGGGTGAGGGGCGATGCTAGACCACGGCCCCCGACAGGTTCGTTTCTCGGACGAACAACTAATTCATTCTGCGAAGACCCAAGCCAAAACTGAAACTCCTCACCTCCGACCCCTCTCCCCGGATTACCGGGGCGAGGGGAGAGTTGGTGTTGTTGGGGGATTATCGAGTTCGATTCGTCCGTTCGATCTGCTTCTCAGCTGTGTGCTGCGAGTTGGAAAAAATCGCTCAGCAACTGGCCGAGGCGGACTACGAAGCGGGCTGCGTCGGCACCGTTGATGACTCGATGATCGTAGGACAGCGACAGCGGCAGCATCAGCCGTTCGGCAATCTGACCGTCGACGAGCTTCAGTTCGGTCTTGCCGCGCGACAGGCCGAGGATGGCCACTTCGGGATAGTTCACAATCGGCGTGAAGCCCGTGCCGCCGATGCCGCCCAGGTTCGTGATCGTGAAGCACGAACCCTGCATTTCATCGAGCGTGATTTTCTTCTCGCGGGCTCGACCAGCGATGTCGGACAGCTCCGCAGCAATCTGCGAGATGCTCTTCTGATCCACGCCCTTGACCACCGGCACCAGCAGGCCGTTTGGCGTATCGACCGCGCAGCCGATGTTGAAGTAGCGACGATAGACGAACTCGTTGGTCCGGGGATCGAGGCTTGAATTGAACTTCGGGAATTCTTTGAGGCAGATCGCTGCGGCTTTGATGACGATAGCCGTCATCGTGACCTTCGGCGCTCCCGACTTGGCGGCCTCTTCCACGAACTTCTTGCGAGCGGCTTCCAGATCGGTGATGTCGATCAAATCGTGCTGTGTGACGTGCGGAATCACATTCGCGCACATGCTGAGGTTCGCGGCTGCGGCCTTGGCGATCTTGTTGAGCGGCTCGCGATCAACGGGTCCCCACTTGGTGAAGTCCGGCAACGGCGGAGCGGAGTAACCGCCACCACCACCGCCTGATCCAGCTCCGCCGCCGCCATCCATCACACCCTTCACGTGGGCTTTGACATCGTCCAGGGTGATCCGGCCACCGGCACCGCTGCCTTTGACGCCATGCAGATTCACGCCCAGCTCGCGAGCCAGTCGACGCGTCGCCGGACCTGCGGGAGCGGGGATCTCGCCTTCGGAGGACGCAGCCTTCGCCGGTGCGGCCTGCGCGGCGGGTGCCGGAGCAGGTGCAGCCGCTTGAGGCGCGGGAGCAGCAGGCTTCGGAGCCTCGGCTGCCGGTGCGGGTGCTGGCTTCGCAGCGGCAGGAGCCGGCGCTGACGGTGCAGCAGGCGCCGCACTGGCCGTGGCCCCGGCTTCGATGGTCAGCAGCACGGCGCCGACGTCGATCGACGAACCGGCTTGAGCGTGCACCTTGGTCACTTTACCCGCGAACGGGCATTCCAGTTCGCCGCCAGCCTTCTCGGTTTCGAACTCGGCGACCACCGAATTCGCCGTGATAACGTCACCCTCTTTGACTTTCAGCATCGCGATATCAATGGATTTGACACCATCAGAGATCTCGGGAACGCGGAATTCTTGGGCCATATTTCTATCCAATTGAGCGTCGGGCCATCCGTCGATGACTGCTGCCGCCGCTGCGACGAGTGATATCTGAGGAAGCAAAGAACCAACGCGAATCAGGCATACTGCGGATCGACCTTCTCAGGATCGATGCCAAGTTCCTTCAGCACCTTGGGCAATCGCTTCTTATCAAACTGACCTTGTTTCGCGAGTGCGGTCAAAGTTGCAAACGCGACGCATTCACCATCGATCTCAAAGTGCCGGCGCAACTGCGGACGGGTATCGCTGCGGCCGAATCCATCGGTTCCCAGGATCACGTAGTCCCCCGGTACCCACTGACGAATCTGCTCGGCGACCAGACGCACGTTGTCGCTGGACGAAATGAACGGCCCGGTCTGGCCATCCAGGACCGTCTGCACGTAGCTCTTGCGAGGCGTCTCACTCGGATGCAAGTTGTTCCAGCGATCGACCGATCGGGCTTCGCGGCCCATTTCGTTGTAGCTGGTGACACTCCAGACATCCGTGCTGATACCAAATTGCTTGGCAAGGATTTCCTGCCCACGCAGAACTTCATTGAGGATCGTGCCACTGCCGAAGAGCTGGGGTCGGACCTTCTGCTTCTTATCTCCGCCATCGGACGACTTCAGCTTGTACATACCCTTGAGGATGCCCTCGCGAGATCCTTCGGGCATCGCAGGCATTGCATAGTCTTCGTTGTACACGCTGAGGTAGTAAATAATGGACTCATCGTCCTGATACATTCTCCTCATGCCATCATGAATGATGGTAATCAACTCATACGCATACGCCGGGTCATAAGCCACGATGGTCGGAACAGTAGAGGCCATCAATTGGCTATGGCCGTCTTCGTGCTGCAGGCCTTCGCCGTTCAACGTTGTGCGCCCCGAGGTGCCACCAACCAGGAAGCCCTTGGCTCGCGAATCTGCCGCACACCAGATCAAATCGCCGATCCGCTGGAATCCGAACATCGAGTAATAGATATAGAACGGGATCATGTTGATGCCGAGATTCGAATACGACGTTGCCGCCGCAATGAACGAGGACATCGCTCCCGCTTCGTTAATACCTTCTTCAAGGATCTGACCGTCGCGCGCTTCGCGGTAATACATGACCTGTGCGCGATCAACCGGCTCGTAGAGTTGGCCTTTACTCGCGTAGATTCCCACCGCCTTGAACAGGCCTTCCATGCCGAATGTTCGTGCCTCGTCGGGGATAATTGGCACTACGCGCGACCCGATCGTCTTATCCTGCATCAGCTTGCCAACGAACTGGCCAAAAGCCATCGTCGTTGAAGCGTCCTTGCCTCCAGAACCGCTCAAGAATGCCTTGAACTCATCCAATGGTGGAATTGGCAGACGTTCGGTAGTTGGATTTCGCGCGGGCAGGTATCCACCCAATTGCTTGCGCCGCTCCTGCAGATATTGCATTTCCGAAGAGTCATCAGCCGGGCGATAGAAGTCGATGTCACCGACGTCTTCGTCGCTCACTGGAATGCCGAAACGATTGCGGAACGCCAGAAGATCTTTCGCTTCGGCCTTCTTCTGATTGTGTGCAACGTTCTTGCCTTCAGCAAAGTCCCCCAGACCATAACCCTTAACGGTCTTCGCCAGAATGACCGTGGGTGAACCCGTATGGTCTGCAGCCGCCTTGTAGGCCGCGTAGACCTTCTCAGGGTCGTGGCCACCGCGCCCGAGTTTTTGTAACTGCTCGTCGGAGAGGTGCTCGACCAGAGCCTTGAGCTCTGGAGTATTAAAGAAGTGATCCCGGATATAGGCACCGGATTCAACGGAGTATTTTTGATACTGGCCGTCGACTACTTCGCCCATGCGGCGTACCAGAGCTCCAGTATCATCCTTGGCCAGGAGCGAATCCCAACCACTGCCCCAGATAACCTTGATGACGTTCCAGCCAGCCCCGCGAAACGCGGCTTCGAGTTCTTGAATGATCTTGCCGTTGCCACGCACCGGACCGTCGAGGCGTTGCAGATTGCAGTTCACCACAAAGATCAGGTTGTCGAGGTTCTCGCGCGAAGCCAGCGTGATCGCACCGAGGGATTCGGGCTCATCGATCTCACCGTCGCCCAGGAAGGCCCAGACCTTACTCTTGGATGTATCCAGCAGGCTCCGATGCTCCAGGTACCGCAAGAATCGCGCGTAGTAGAGCGCGGTGATGGGGCCCAGGCCCATCGAGACCGTGGGGAACTGCCAAAAATCTGGCATCAACCACGGATGGGGGTAAGACGACAGACCAACTCCACGTGGCAACTCGCGGCGAAAATGCAGCAGGTTGTCGACAGTAAGTCGGCCCTCGACGAACGCTCGAGAATAAACGCCTGGCGATGCGTGACCTTGGAAGTAGATCAAGTCACCCGTGTGATCTGCCGTTCGCGCGTGGAAAAAGTGGTTGAAGCCCACTTCATAGAGCGTTGCCGCGGAGGCAAAAGTGGCAATATGACCGCCCACCCCGGCATAGTCACGGTTCGCGCGGGCCACCATCGCGGTCGCGTTCCAGCGAATGATGCTCTTGATGCGGCGTTCAATCTCGCGATTGCCCGGGAAGCGCGGCTGTTCGTGAGTGGCAATCGTATTGATGTAGGGTGTGTTCGCCGTGAACGGCAGATGCACGCCGCGTTGATAAGCTCTTTCCTGCAAGAGCGTTAGCAACTGCTGGACTGGTTCACGACCGTAACGATGCAGCAGGTCATCCAGCGAGTCATACCACTCGTCTAGTTCAGTCGGATCGAACCCTACAGCGGGATTCGCGGAGTCGGTCATAGTCGGCTCTGCTTCAATTTAGATGAGGGGTCAGAACGTGACTTTCCTGTACCAGGCACGAGGCGCGGCCCGGCACACAGACACGATCAAGACACCGTGTGGACGTGGAGGTTGTACCTAACTCCCATGAAATGCGGCGGGATTATGGCGGTGGCGACCTACCCCGGCAAGTTCGCTCACAGGTGACACAACAGGCGTTCGGACAACCGGCAAACTCACCCAAATCAATGCCCGCCCATGCGATGGGTTCACGCGACCTGTCTGGCAGACTCCCTTGACCCGTTTGCGGCGGCGGCTTAAGTTTCGATTGCTCAAAAACTCATTTTCGATCAATCAAGAAGACTGCTGTGAAAACATTCGATCAACTTTTCAGCGACGAGAATCCCGACTTCAACGCCGCTCAGGCCTCTGCCTCTTCTCGCCGCAAGTTTCTGGGACAGCTCGGCTGTATGGCCGGCACGGCTCTGCTGGCAGGATGTGGCAAGGGAGACTCGAAAGAGCAGGGGGCGGCCGGAAATGCTCCCAAGTCCGGTCGACTGAAGATCGTGACGACCTGCGGCATGGTGACCGACATCGTGAAGGCGGTGATTGGTGAAGAACCGGGCGATGTCACTGGCCTGCTCGGCGAGGGCGTCGATCCGCACCTCTACCAACCCGGTCGCAACGACGTGCAGGAACTGCAGTCGGCCGACGTCGTGTTCTATTCCGGCCTGATGCTGGAAGGCGGTATGCAGCGAGTGCTCGAACAGGCCGCATCCAAGCGACCGGTGTTCGCCGTGACGGACGCGATCGAGAAGAGTTACCTGCGCACGCCCGAAGAATTTGAAGGACACCCGGACCCGCACGTCTGGATGGACGTCTCGGCCTGGAATCGCTGCGTCGGGTTCATTGGCGACAAGATGGCCGAAGTGGATGCCGCGCACGCGGCCGCGTACCGCAAGAACGCTGAGGCGTATCAGAAGCAACTGACCGAACTGGATGAGTATGTAAAGAAGGTGGTCGCGACGATTCCGAAGTCGCAGCGTTACCTGGTGACCGCTCACGACGCGTTCGGATACTTCGCTCGCGCGTACGAGCTGGAAGTGAAGTCGGTGCAGGGCATCAGCACACAGTCCGAGGCTGCCGTGGCCGACGTCAACGAACTGGTGAGCTTTGTCGTTGAGCACAAGATCCCGGCGCTGTTCGTCGAAAGCAGCGTGCCTGCGAAGAACATTCAGGCCGTGCAGGAAGGCTGTCAGAGCAAGAGCTGGACAGTCTCGATCGGCGGGTCGCTGTTCTCGGACGCGATGGGCGCACCCGGTACCTACGAAGGCACCTACATCGGCATGCTGGACCACAACGCCACGCGGATCGCTCAAGCTCTGGGCGGTGAAGCTCCGGAGCGTGGCTGGCAAGGCAAGCTGGCCGGAACGACCGCCGAGACTGCCAAAGAGATGAAGTAGTTTCGCGGCCTGGTCTCAGCATGGAGTGCTGTGGCTAGGTCGAGACGCGTCGCCCTCCCGGTTTACAGCACCAACGCCTTATTCCGTCGGCGACGGAGTTGTAGACGCTTCGCGCCGGTAGATCGCCCATTCCCAACCGGACAGGCCCGCGTACGGGACGATGCGCTGCAACTCGTAGTTCAAACCGGGACGCGGGCTGAACTTCATCTCGATGCGAATGTCGGGTTCGATCCGATGTCGGATGAACCATTCCGGTCCTTGCGGCGGCCACTTGTCCGCTTCGTAGTACACGATCCGCTCGTTGAAGAACTGTTGATTGAAGCTCAGCATCATCGTGTTGCGGAAATCGTGATCGCTGCCGACCAGCAGCACGCCCGATCCGGATTCCTGCAGCATCCAGGCGATGGTTGCGCGATAGCTGCCTCGCCCCACTTGAATCAGTCGCGTCACGTGCAGCAGGTTGCAGGCGATGATGAGGAATGCAAACACCGTTGCGAGGATGCGACCTGCGAGTTGGCGGTTCCGGAGTTCCGCCAGACCTTGCCCCAACAGCACACTGCCGAAGGCGACCGAGATCAGAAAGTAGCGCGGATAGACCTCGCTGCGATTCACGGCCAGCAGCAGCCCCGCCGGAGCAACGAAGATCACGAGCAAGAAGAACACCCAGCGCGGATCGCCACTGCGTTTGAGCCAGGTCAGCGTGCCGATCAGAGCCAGTAAACCAACCAGAGATGCTTCCAGGCAGAATGCACCGCTAGAGGGACCTCCCACGGTCAACGAGAGAATCTGAGCAATGACCTTGATCAATGGTTCAATCGGGCCGCCTCCATTCACCATGTGGCGGATGTTGACGGCGTACAGCCAGGCCATGAAGACGAAAGGAATCAGATGACAGCGGAAAGAACTGCCAGCGAATCGTCGCAGGAATTGCGGTTGCCGCCGCTGCTCCCACCAGTGCTGCAGCCACCACAACCCGAGCGCGGCGTAGGCGTAAACAAACATGGGCTGAGACAGCACGCCCAGCACGCAGACGAGCGCGAAAGCGAAATCCGTTTTGATGCTCGGTCGTTCGAGCGTGCGGTCCAGTAACCAGAACGCCAGCAGCGAACAGCACACGACCAGTCCGTAACCGCGCGCCTCCGACGAGTAGTGAACGAGCAGGTACGATGATGCGACTAGCAACATGCTGTAGATCGCGGCCATCGAACCGCGCCGCAACGAGATCGCTCCCGCCAGCAGGATGCTGAGGACTCCGGACGCCACCGCTGGCAACCGGTAGGTCAGCCCGGACGCATCTGGACCGAGGAAGTAAATGCAAAACGTATTCAGGAAGTGATTGTTCTCGTCATGGACTCGCAGGAGTACGTCAGAAGCTGACTGCAGTTGCAGAGTCGTCATCCACGTCCAGATTTCGTCGAGCCACAAGTCGTTGGACGCCGCCGCGAGTCGCAGCCCTAAACCGAAAACGACGATCAGCAACGCGAGCCACCGCAGGCCGGAGCGGCTGATAGCGTCAGAGGATGGGGGAGCTGGCAACGAGTCGGAGGCCATCGTGTTCGCTGGGCTGGATGATCGGAAACGGGCGACGCAGTCTAAGCGAATGCTGGCGAACTCGGTCACCTCTCGAAGACCGATCGCAAATTGATCGCGCTGCCCGGCGGTTCAGTTTGTTGCAGTCATTTGCCTCAAACGATCGCGACGCGGTTGCCGGGTTTTCGGGTCTTCTGGGGAAATGTCGAACAATCGCCAGCTCGATTACAGAATCATCCGGCGCGCACGCCGATAACTTCGTCTGAATGGATTCAGCTCGAATCGTTGCTGCGAGATGCTCGTTCGCGGGCAACGTGTGAGAGCACTGGCATCCCACGGAATTGGGGCAAGCTATGCGCGGGCTTTTGAAAATCGCTCTGGTGGCAGGAATTCTGGCTCAAGTTTCCGCACTGCAGGCTGCAGGTGTGGCGCCATCGCCGGTCAAGTGGCAGACCAATCTCAAGCAGGCCGCCGTTGAATCCCAACGCACCGGCAAGCCCATCATGGTGCAAATGGTTGCTGACTGGTGCACTCCCTGTCACAAGATGCTGGATGAGACCTTTACTGATCCGACCGTTGCCAAGACCGTGAATGAATACTTTGTGCCGCTGAAACTGGATTCGGACAAGAATCCACAGGCGGTTGAGATCCTCGGGGTCAATGCGTTCCCATCGACGATCATCATCTCGCCGCAGTACGAAGAGCAGGGACGCCTCACTGGCTACATCAAGCCAGCGGAATTCAATAAGCGGATTGCTCCGTTCTGCAAAACTGCCGCGAAGACAACTTCCGCTGCAACGACCACGGCTGCAGCGCCCGCTGCCAAGTCACCGGCGGCGATTGCGAAAGCTCAACCCGCACCAACTCCCAAGGCCACGGCTGCTCGTCCGGACTTCGCAGACACTCCCGAGTTCACGCCTCCAGAACAAGTCGCTCTGGCTTCCGCCAAAGCGCCATTGATGCCGGAACCCACAACGTCTGCTGAAGCTGCGCCTGCATTGAAGCAGACGGCCGCCATCGCTCGTCCTGAGCCGAAGCCAGCTATCAAGCAGACGTTGAAGACCGTTGAGAGTGCCAAGGACACCGCACCCGCGAAGCTGGCGTTTGGTGGCATGTGCCTGGTCTCAATGCAGCAGGGCAAGGAAGTATTGGACGGCAGCGCCGAGTTCACTCACACCCACAATGGCCACCAACTGCGGTTCACGTCGGCTGAGCACCTCGACGAGTTCAAAGGTCATCCTGAAAAGTTCTGGCCGCTATTTGACGGTCAGTGTCCGGTTGCGATCGCTCGTGATGAGAAGCAACTGGCGGGCGATCCCGAAGTGGCCGGCCTGTATCATGGCCGCCTGATCTTCTTCGTGGACGAAGCGCACCGGGATGAGTTTGTGAAGGCCCCGCGACAGTTTATTCGCCCGGTCGCGGACAAGTAGGTCTTAGCAGTTGCAGATCGGGAGCTGGCAGTTCACCGTGTGTCGCGCATTGATCCGCTTCGCGTTTGAGACACACTGATGTTTTACCGTTCGTTACTGCTGCCCGATCTGCGCATGAGCCTCGACGAGAACGATCGCGATGGCATGCGCGAGTTCTGTCACGCGCTGCACCCGGCCATCGTCGCCGAAGTGCTCGAAGAGTTGTCGCCTCAAGATTTGTGGAAGGTGTTGTCATCCAGCGATGCCACGAATCAGGCCGTGATCTTCGGGTTCCTGGACCCCAATCGGCAGGTTGAGATTGTTGACGTCGCCGACCGCAAAGAGTTCACGAAGCTCATTGAAGAGATGGCGGCGGACGAGCGTGTGGACTTCCTCGGGCGGCTGGATGAGGAGCACGTCGAGGCCATTCTGCCGTTGATGGCTCAAGCCGAGCGGACTGACATCCGCAAGCTGCTGTCCTATCCAGAAGGCAGCGCCGGCGCCTTGATGACGACCGAATACGCGTCGCTGCCTGCTGCTCTGACCGTGGCCGAGGCCTTCGATCAACTGCAGCGCCAGGCTCCGGACAGCGAAACGATTTATTACATCTACATCGTGAACGATGAGCGGCGGCTCAACGGCATCGTCACGATCCGGCAGCTCATTCTGGCCAAACGCACGGCCAAGCTGGCCGACATCATGCGCCGCGATGTGTTGTCCGTGCGGGTTGATGACGACAAGGAGTTCGTGGCCAGCGAAATGGCGCGCTACGACTTCATCGCCATTCCGGTCGTCGACAATCAGAACCGGCTGTGCGGCATCGTCACGCACGACGATGCCATCGACGTTATCCAAGACGAAGCTCAAGAAGACGCGATGCGCCAGGCCGCCGTTCAGCCGCTCGAAGAAAGCTACATGGATACGCCGCTGCTGGTGATGGCCCGCAAGCGCGGCGTGTGGCTGGTCGTCCTGCTATGTGCGGCCTTTGGCAATGCCGCGTTGCTCAAGCGTTATGAATGGATCAGCTCGCAATACAAGTGGCTGCAGTTCTTTGTGCCGCTGGTCCTCGCGAGTGGCGGTAACGCGGGTTCGCAGGCGGCGACGCTGGTCATTCGCGAAATTCACGGCCGTCATCTGACTCGACGCGAAAAGTTTTCGCTGGTCGGTCACGAACTGCGCGTGGCGATGATTCTGGGCGTCTGTATGATGCTGGTGGCTCTCACCGGTGCGTTCAGTCTGGTGCCGAAATTGGAAGCGCTTATCGTCGGACTGACCGTGTTCTCGATGGTCTTCGTCGGCACGCTGACCGGTTCGTCCTTGCCCATCCTGTTCAAGCAGCTTGGAATGGATCCTGCCTTGATGTCGAACCCGCTGATTGCCGCGCTGTCGGACCTGATCGGCGTGTTCGTCTTTTATCACGCAGCTCTGTATCTGGTGGGGTAGCCGCGATGACTCGACCAATTCTTTCGCTGTTGGCCCTGCTGGCCGGTTCGACGGTGGCCGCGGGTGAGTTCAACCAAGTGCTGAGCATTGGCGACAAAGCTCCCGAATGGAAAGAGCTGCCGGGCGTCGATGGCCGTAAGTATTCGACCGCCGACTTCAAAAAGAAGGATGTGCTGGTCGTCGTCTTCACCTGCAACAGTTGCCCCTATGCTCAGGACTATGAAGACCGCATCGTCGCGTTCGCCAAGCAGCACGTGACCGACGACTCCAAAGTCGGGCTGGTCGCCATCAACTGCAACAAGATCGACGAAGATCTCTTGCCCGCGATGCAGGCCAAGGCCAGAGAGAAGAAGTTCAACTTCCCATATCTCTTCGACGAGACACAGAAGATCGCCAAAGATTTTGGTGCGACGACCACGCCTGAATTCATCGTGCTCAACCGCGAGCGCAAGGTCGTCTTCATGGGTTCGATGGACGACAGCCCCGATGCGAAGAAGGCGACTCGCAACTACGTCTCGGAAGCCGTCACCGCCGCGCTGGCCGACAAGCTGCCCGAGAAGAAAGAAGCCGTCCCGATCGGCTGCCTGATCCGCTTTGAACGCATGCGCCGTGGAAAGTGATGGACATGGGAGGGCTTGAACGTCGCCAACTATCGCGCCGTGACTACGTCTTCTCCTCGACGAACTTCTTCAGCTTCGGCAGGTCGATGTTGTCACCGGCCTTGGGATAGTCGAAGGGCAGTAGCCACCAGTCTTCGGTGAACGACGCGGCCTCCCCCGGCTTGAGTGCTTCGCGCGGGCCGATGGGTTCAAGTTCGATGCGGGCTCCTTCCGGATACCACACCGACAATGTCAGCCCCGCGGCTTCGATGTAGGGGCGATCGGGATAGGTCTCGAAGCGTTTCACGAACAGGTGATTATTCGGCATCACGTACCCGAGCCAGCCCGCATACGAATCAAAGCCCAGCTTGGGCTTTCGCGGAGGGCTCAGGATTTCGAGGAAGCCGTCGCGTTCGCGAATGCGATCATCCTGATTGCGAACATTGATGATCGCGCCGTCTTCGTACATCGCATACTTCGACGGGAAGCGACTCTGCCCCGCCAACGGGATCACGCAGATGCCACCTCCGGGCGAGAACGATCTTCCCCAGTGGCAGTACTCGCGGGGCTCGCCGGCCAGGTTGATCACAGTCTGTTTGCAACTGAACCGCACCGCTTTAGACGGATCTGGCATCAGGACGCCGCCTTCCTTCTTGGTCGCCGTGACTAAGGAGAAATCGCGAATGAGCTGAACTTTGGCAGATGGATCCTGCGGACTGATCAGCCTCGCCGAGTACGGTCCGGTGATCTCGGCCGTCCAGTCGCCCGACCAGATCGCAGGGTGCTTGGTGACGGTCAGTTCGGGACCGAAATCAAATCGCCCCGCACTCGACAGCGGAGGCTGCCCCGGCTTCCAGTCTTTCTCTTTGTCTTCCAGCCACAACGCGTTGGTGCCGTCGACAGAGAACTCCAGCACTCGACCACCGGCTTGTGGAGCAATCACGACACGCGCGTTACCTCGACTGAGCGCCACCGCATTCGAATGCCCGTGAAACTCAACGAAATTCGCATTGCGTCGCGGCGTTCCGCGATGAGCCTGCAACGCCAGTTCGGTGAAGGCGTCACGCACGTCCGAGCCATCGCTGTTGCCGAACCCGCTGCGGTTCATCATCAGGATCAACACCAGTCCGCGGTCGACATCAATCCAGCCTTGAGTTCCCCACGCGCCGCCATGACCGAACGTGCCCGGCGTCAGCAGCCTGGTTACGCCTTGCGGCTTCTGCAGCACGCACCAGCCCAGGCCCCAGTAGTTCCCCGGAGTAAACCCTGTCACGAGCCCTGGGCTGCAGTTCTGAGCAAGCTCCAACGCCATCCGCGCTCGCAACAACTTGGGCGGCTTCGTTGTGTCTCGACGGTCGCTCAACACCGCCTGATAAAACTTCGCCATATCGCCGGCCGTCGAGAACAACCCACCCGACGGGTTCGGCGTTCGCGCGACAGTTGGATCAGGAATCTCAACGACATCCAGTGTTCCGGGTTTAGCTCCCGGCTTGTACGTTCGAGCCAGCCGTTTGGCCTGTTCGGCGGTGAGCACGAACGCCGTGTCGCGCATCTCCAACGGGTCGAAGATGTGTTTCTTCAGATAGTCCGCGTAGGACTCGCCCGAGAGGACTTCGATCAGACGTCCGGCCACCGTCAGGCCGCTGCTGTATTCCCACTTTGTGCCCGGCTGAAACTCCAGCGGACGAGATCCGATCAAGTCGACGATCTCAGCCAGCGACTTGCCTTCGGTGTCCTCCGACTTCGGACGATCTAAACCGGCCACGTGAGCCAGCACCTGCCGAACCGTGATATCAACCGCTGGCTTACTAGCATCCTTGAGCTTCTGTTGAGCAAACGCCGGGAGGTATTTCGAAACCTTGTCATCAATCCGCAGCTTGCCCTGCTCGACGAGTTGCATCAGCGCCACAGCGGTGACGTTCTTTGTCATCGACGCGATGCGGAAGATCGTGTCGGCCTGCATGTCTCGCCCTGCGGCGATGTCGGCCTTGCCTGTGACGCTCACATGTTCGACGTGATCGGCAGAAGCGATCAGCGTGACCGCTCCCGAGATCTGTGCATCGTCAACGAACTTCTGCATTCGTTGAGAAATGAGTTTCAGGCGGGCTTCATCAAACGTAGGCCGATCCGCAGCAAGACTCGCGGCAGCCCAACCCGTCATCAACACCACAGCCAAACCGCGCCAGGCATGACTCATTCGCATGGGATGTTCCTCTGTCGTTGAGAACCAGAACCGTTTGAGCTGCACCGATCTGCCAATCCAGCTTATTGATGCTCTGCTAAAGAGTAGAAACACAGAGGAACAGAGGACACAGAGACGAGGCGGCGGCACTTCGAGGTCACTCTCTGTGTCCTCTGTGGCTCTGTGTTTTCAGCTTTCGTCATCAATGTGGCCGTCTTGATACGTTTGGTTCAATCGACTCCAAACCAATCCTTCCACACGGTGGGAATCGGTGACTCAACGGTGATGGGCTGCTTCAGCGTCGGATGCTGAAAGGTCAGCGAGCGGGCATGCAGCGCGATGACTCCGCCGCGTCGGCCTGCCGGTCCGCCGTACTTCACATCGCCGAGGATCGGCCAGCCGCGTGACGAAAGTTGCACTCGAATCTGATGCGGCCGCCCGGTCTTCAGCTGCACTTCCAGCAGTGCTTTCGACCCTAGAGTTTTCAGCACCTGATAATCCAGCTCGGCATCCAGTGCGCCGGGTGTCGTCGGACGAACAACGGACACGACGTTGCGCTGTTCGTCCTTCAGCAACCAGTCTTTCAAAGTGCCGCTTCGTGGCGATGGCACTCCGTTGACCCACGCCACGTAGACCTTCTGAGTCGTGCTGCTGCGAAACTGTTCGGACAGCCGACTGGCGGCTTTGCTGGTGCGAGCGAACAAGCTCACGCCGGACACGGGCCGATCCAGGCGATGCACCAGTCCAATGTAGACATCGCCCGGCTTGGCGTACTTCACCTTGATGTAATCACGCACCTGGTCCAGCAGCGACTCGTCGCCAGTGCGGTCACCGGCCATCAGCAGGCCCGCAGGCTTCTCCACGACCAGGCAGTGATTGTCTTCAAAGAGCGGTAACAGTTTCGCATCCCATTCAGCAACCGGCTGTGTCGCGATTCGCTTAGCGAGCTGTCCAGCCGCCGTCGACCATTAACAGGCTGCCGGTGGTGTAACTCGACGCGTCGCTGGAGAGGTAGATCGCCGCGCCCTGAATTTCTTCCATGCGTCCCCAGCGGTTCAATGCGACCGCGCCGACGATGAACTTCTTCGTGTTCTCCTGATCGGCGATCGGCACATTCATGGGCGTGAGGAACGGGCCGGGGCAGATAGCGTTGCACGTGATACCGAACGGTGCGAGTTCCAGACCCAGCGCTTTCGTCATCATGACGGTCGCACCTTTGCTCGTGGCATAAGGCGTGCGATCCGCCAAGCCCACAACGCCTAGCGTGCTGGCCAGGATGATGATGCGGCCATACTTCTGTTGCTTCATGTGCGGGACCACGGCACGAGTCGTCAGCCACACACCGTTGACGTTGACGTTCTGCACCTGCTGGAACTGCTCGAAGGTCAGTTCGTCGATCGGTCCGCGAATGTTGATGCCCGCGTTGTTGATGAGGATGTCGATCTTGCCGAACTCCTTCAGGCAGCGAGCGACCATGGCGTTGACCTGATCGGGGTTGGACACGTCCGCCTCATGACCGATCACGCGGCGACCGTGATCTTTCGCAATCTGTTGAGCGGTGGCGTCCACTTCATCCTGGTGTCGGCTGGTGAGGAACAGGTCCGCACCGGCTGACGCCAGCCCCTCGGCCATCGCGGCGCCGAGGCCTTTCGAACCGCCCGTTACCAGTGCCACTTTGCCCGTCAGATCAAACAGTTTAATACCGGGAAGCATGAGGTCGCCTTGCTTTCAAACAGAGGGGGAGTTTCAGAGTTGAAGCCAACGCACGCCATCTGCTCAGGATGACGCATGGCACCCGGAACTCAAAGCGACGCGAGGTGGAGCCAGTGCTTGTCCAGCCTACATAGGCTGCGCTCTGGAAATGCAAGATCCCTGACCCGGCTATGATCCATCCGAATCCCCATCGAAAGACCTTTAATACAGCGGGTCAGAGGCCCGCCCTGCGAGACTATAGGCTTTGAGACATCCAAGCTTGGCTCGGAGAACAGTGCAGCCCTGGCGGAACTTCTCCAGAAGAAGAACACCGCCTTAGGGCTGGTGACTGCGGAAGACGGCGTCGTCTCGGCAGCCTTAGGACTGAAGATGTCTCAGCGAAGTGCCTATGCGTGGCAGTTTGTCGTTGACGCCGACAATCGACCGCTGAGCTACTACGCCATCAGCCGTCCGAATGGCCCCGCGCCGCTCAGTGGAACCATCACATGGTTGGATGTTCCCAGCCCTGCGAATCCCGCCACCCCGCCTGCTCCACCCGGCCCACCGCCAACTCCTCAACCCAAGCCGAAAGTGGAATTCGAAAACCCGTACTGGGAAGGCGTAAAAGGCTTCTTCGGTGGCCTGAAAACCGGTGCGAAAGCAGTGGTTAACTCCAGCGTCGACACTGTCGCCAGCACAGTTACCCTCGGTCAGTACGACCCACCAGACGTCTGGCAAGTCGACCCAAACACCGATCTCTACTACGCGCAGTCTCGCTTCTTCGCGGACATCGCGACGAATGCGGCCTCCGCGGCTGCAACCGGCGGACTCTCCGGTAGTGCCGGAAGACTAGGACAAGTGGCTCGAATTGCGGACAAGTTGGACACTGTCGGAAATGTCATCAACGGAGTTAAAGGAGCCGATGATGCGGCAAATAATGGATTGAATCTGCAAAACGGGGTTCAAATCGTTGGCGGCGCAATTGGTGGCGCACAAGCCTATCGTGCTTTGAATAATGCCAAAATCGCAAATGTCGCTGGAGGGCTATCTGCAGCTAAGCCTACGGCGGTGTTAAGCGTTGTAGAGGGAGTTCAAACTGCTCCCGCAACTTTCGTCCGAACGGTACAACGAGGCGAGAAGATTGCTGACTTGATTGCGGAAGGCAAAGCTCAAACTTGGTTAAACGAAGCAGAGCATGCTATTCTGACTGTTGAGAAGGCAGGGGGCGAAGGCCTTCAGCGGATAGTGGTCCGAGGAGGGCGAGACGGCATCGAATTATTGCAGAAAGGTGGTGACCTTTTTGTCGAAGTCGAAGGGCAACTTGCAAAAGTCCGCAGAGTGTTAGGGCATACACATCCTCGTGCAACAGGCCCATCCGCTGGCGATATCTCTGTATTACAGATTCTTGGACAGTCGAGTTCGTTCATTTTCGAGATCGGAGGTGAGGTCAATGACACCCTCTTTAGGTCCATCTAGTGTTTATACAGTTAGAGATGCTTTCGATATCAAAACAGATACCGAAGTCGGGGTTGTGGTAGTGTTGAATGATCGAGTTCACGAAGATCCGAACGTGCTTGTGGGATTGTGGTCTCGAGTATTACTGCCTGATGGAACATCAACTCAGCTCTCAATCGATAATGCCAAAGATCATTTGAAAGCAACGAGTCTGTTCTTTCGCAACCGCTCGGTTTGCGACATTCCCAAAGGTGCTCAGATCGAACTGAACGCATCCTGAGTTAATGTGGCCTCCGAAGACGGTCGCCGATCCTCGCGGTGTACCGAGTTCGTACGGCATTACGACACACATATCGCGGGCGTGACTATACTTTTCGCGGCTTCACAGGCCCCGGTAGCCCTCAAGATGGCGACCGGGGCTCTCTTACGAAAATGAAACACTTCAAAGTGATCTGGAAGCATTCATTCCCGGATGAGCCCGTCGTCATATTCTGCGAGATCGACGATTCGCGGTACGAAGTGCGGAAGATTGAGATCTATGCCAACGGCACGAAGGGCTTTGCCTTGGGTGAGTTCAGCGTCAATGGAACAGAACTCGGTCTATTCCCAACGCCTGAGCTTTCAGAGATCGCGCAGAACCCCGAGTTTGAGCCGAGCGAGATCAGCGCTGAAGCGTTCGAGCGAGAATGGGCTTTGCGGGAAACGGTATCAACGTCTTAAATGCGGGCAGCGCTGGGGGCAATTGGGGCACGGGAACTCAAGACAACGTGCACAGAGTTCGCAGCTCTACCGTAGTTGACCGCTCTCCGTCTGGCGGAGAGCACTCAGCAATAAGACGTCGCTGACCTGCGGCGTGACAACAGCAACTCATTGCGGCTTCGCAACCCCCCGGTAGCCATCAAGATGGAACCGGGGCTGCCTGCTACTCGGACGGGACGTCGATGACAACCAGCACATCATTGCCTCAACTTGTTATGCCACTTGAGCTGCCGTGGATGCTCTCCACAAGCGTGACAGCCTTCAGAGTTGCCTGGCATGAGAACGGCGACGCTGTTGTGCTCGCTGACGTCTACCTGGGAGCGCACTGCGGCGAGGAGTTCCGGCGAGTCCGGATTGACTTTCGAGCTGCCGCGTATGTTCTGACTTGCGGCTGGTATAATGATTATTGCGACATCGCGAATGGTGCATACTGCTGGTCGTCGGTTCGAAGCTCCACGCTTTCCGTGAGTAACCTTGAGGAGCAACTGGCCTCGTTCGCTGCAACGTGGGCTGATACAGGGGTTTGTTCCGACCCTCATTTATACATCGTCCAGAACTCGAAACTCGCGGCGACGCTGCCCGTCGCCGCCACTCACTTCCTGCTAACCGGGCCGGAGTCGTATATTGAGGTCATTGCACAAAGTTTCGATTGGTCATGGTTTTCTGAAGAGGAGTTTCGTGCTTGACATCTTGCTGCTGGGAGGAAATCAAATGTAGACTGAGATCAACGGTCCCACCTCCAGTCGGCTGCCTGCGGAAAATACATCATGGCTAGCCCGGAAATCTCACAGACTAATGCAAACGAGACGGCTGATTTTGCGTAAGT
>CAYLTY010000102.1:0-26813 GCA_964386705.1 uncultured Planctomycetaceae bacterium | reverse complement strand
CGTCCACGAATTCCATCACGAGGAAGTGCCCGGAGTCGCATTCGTCCGCGTCGTCGTTGAAACCAAATCCTTTAATCCGTGCATGGAATCCATCGTGACAGCCCTTTTGCAGGCCGGTCACCTTGTAAGACTGCGACACCGCGCCGATGGCGTGGGCGATGTCGTTCATTTCGTGCGCCACCGAGTCACGCACGGCCGTCAGACCGACGACCATGGCGAGCACACCGATGGTCAACACGAGAACCAGTTCGGCGGAGATGATGAAACCTGCTTCATCGTTCCAAAGCTTGCGTGCGAATTTCATTGCGGACCCCATCTGCGAGTGTGAGAGAAGTTCGAGCCGCGGAAGAGCGACTCATGTGAGAGCGTGACAACGCGACAGAGTCACGAGCCGTCGTGACTGGCCTGCCGGTTGGGTGGCCGAGTCGTTTGGTTGTCACGGCACTCATCCAACGCAGTGACCGTGCCAGTCTTCTGCGGACGATCTCGCTTTGATGAGTGCCGCCACGCGTAACCGCTCATAGCGACAATGACTTGCAGATTCTGGGGACCGCTTGAACGAACCACACGTGTTCGTGCTGCAAGTCGGCGAGTGTAAAGCCGCCTGAAGAAAACCCCGTAAACGGCGCCCAAATGATTAACGGGCCTTACAGGTTGTTGCTTTTTCGCATCATTCACTGCTCAGGCCGTTAAATATACCGGCTGTTTCAAGAGTGCCGGCATGTTGCCTTTTGACAGCGAGATCTGAAGCACCCCCCGACGCTTGGTGGAGGTCCGAATTGCGACCATGCACAGCTGCCGCGTGCGGCACTTGAGAAGCGCGGCTGATATCTGTGAGCCGTCTCAGTCATGGAATGACTGAGCCACGTGGGCGCGCCACCGCACAACGATCTTCCCATCACGCGTGCCAGAACCCTCCGAACAAGATCGGGGCCAGGCGTCGTAAGGCAGCCGCTCGTCCGAGTTGATATGGGAGTTCTTCAAACAGCACTCCCTGCCCGCCCGATAGCATCCGAAGACGAATTACTTCTTCGCTTTCTTGAAGACCACGACGTGCTGTCTCGACAGCACACCGATTGTTTCGACCCATTCCAAGCCGAATTCTGGTTGCTCGGCTTCTTTGCGGACCTGAGCTTCACTCATCTTATGCACGAGCTTGATCGGCACTGTTGGGTCTTCGCGGCGGTACTCCACAAAGGCGATGCGTCCGCCTTCCTTCAGTGACTTCGACATTGCCAGCAGCATTTCGCGCGGATGCTCGAACTCGTGATAGACGTCAACCATCACGATGAGGTCCACAGACTCCGGCTTGAGGTTCGGAGTCTTCTCCGCGCCTTTGACGGGCACCACGTTGTCGATCTTCAGCTTCTCGCAGTTGCGTTTCAGCCGGTCGAGCATTTCCTGCTGGATGTCCACGGCCATGACTTTGCCGTTCGGCAGCACGTGTTCGGCCAGAAGAACCGAAATGACGCCACTACCTGATCCGATGTCGGCGACAATCATGCCAGGTTCGAGTTTCAGCGATTTGACCAGCAGGCTGACTTTCTCTTCTTTTTCGCGCGTCTCGCGTTCAAGCCACAGAGCCCCCTCGCCGCTGTTACCGAAGCCCATCACACGGGCAATCTCACGCCCCTGGTAGAACTTGCCGATGCCGTTCGGATCATGATCCCGACGGAACTCGTAGGGGCTGCTCCCTGCCTCACCTTTCGGCTTGGGCTGCTCTTCAGCAAAGGCCATCGAGGTCGTCAGGAGGAGGCTTGCTCCAGCCAGCAGAATCTTTCTGCCAAACGATGAGCGAATCGTCATCTCGAATTCCTTACCGAAGAGTGCGGTCCCGAGCTATGCCTGTGAGGCTGCCTAGTTCGTTGCAGATTGGCCAGACGTTGCCACAAGGGCCTTCCAGTCGTCAGCGGACAGGGCGGTCGCCTCATCAACCAGCATTACCGGAATGCCATCCTTGATGGGATACTGCAACCGGCAAGCTGCATCCGAGCATACCGCAGTGTCACCACTCACGACGAGTTTTGAATGTGACTTGGGGCAACACCACAGGTCTTGAATCAGCGACGCATCGAAACTCATAACGATACTTTCTCTTGCCAGCAGGCCGAAAACACAGAGCGCACAACCTAGAACCCGCGCGCTGCGCGGATGTCCGCAAAGCTGCGCAGTTCATAGTCGATGCCTACGTAATCCAGCACCGAGCACAGGGCTCGTACAGCGACGCCCATGCCGTCCGGTCCGCTGAATCCACCGAACTGGCCGCCGCCCTTCAAGTGCGGCTCGACCTCGAGGAAGAAACCCGGCACGCCCAGACGCGTCAGGCGCTTGCCAATCTTCGGCAGATGTTCGCGGAGTTCGCGCAGAGTCAACTCGTGACCCGCATCACCCACGTTGGCGGGCACGAAGTTCTTCAGGCGTTCTTCATCGACTACGCCGGTCCACTGCAGCGTGGCGTCAATCGAGTAGTCCTTGATGTGCATCCAGCCGATGTATGGCAGCATGTCCAGAAACTCGGAGTAGCACTGCAGACGGTTCTTGTTCTGGGCGGCGATGTTGCCACCGTCATAGATCAAAACCATGTTCGGATGCTTGAGCTGCTTCGCGATCTTCGCCAGCAGCGGTCCGGTTTCACCGATCAGGTTCGGTTCGATCTCCAGACCATAGACCAGTCCGGCGGCAGCACACTTGTCGGCAATCTTGCCGATCTGATCGACCGCTTGCGGAATGTGGTCCTCGGGCTTCGTGCCGCGTGGATGATAGAAGGAGAACCCTCGCACGAGCTTCGTTCCGAGCGCAACACCGGCGTCGATCGATCGAGCAACTTCGGTCTTGAGGTACTCATTGAACGGCACAAAGCGGTTGTGCGAACCGTCGTTCACGTCGATCAGCTTCACCTTGCCAATCCGCGAACCGATGCTCGTCACGCTGAGCCCGTATTCATCCTGCAACGCGGCCAGTGTCTTCAGCTCTTCTTTCGGAAGATCCACGACATGCTTCACCTGGCCGGCGCCGGACACGTCGACGAAACGCGGGCTGTAGAACTTCAGACCCACAGCAGCCAGTGCCGAAAACTGTTCCAGAGCGGTTTTGCGGTTCGCTGACTCGTCAGCAAAAGCACTCAGCAGGACTTTGGGATTGTCGGACATATGTGTCTCGCGGAGGGAAAGAGGCCGGTTGTCCGGGCAGTCTCTCAAAGGCGCCGCGCTGAAACAACCATAGTCGCCCTTCGCCCGGCGAGCGGCAGTCTCCAGCTCGTGATTCTGTAGGTCGGACAATCCTGTCCGACGGCCGGACAAGATTGTCGAGCCTACTTCACATTCCGCTGTGAATGTCATTCATGGAGCGGCGAGCGAACGCATCTCGGCGGCCACTGCGTCGGGCAGATAGCGATCGATGTGTCCGGCCTTGTGGTTGATCTCGTCGAGCGCCAGTGCCTTCTCGGCCTGCGAACGAGCTTCAGCCGTCTTCCCCGCCAGCTTGTATGCGTTCGCGAGATCTGCGTTCCAACCAGGATTCGTCGGATACATTGCCACCGCGCGTTCCGCCCATTCAACAGCGTTCTGGATGTGTTCAGGACGGGAGCTCTTCTTGTATCGCTGCAGCCACCAGGTGCTCAGCTCCTGCGCGATCTTCGAGTTGAACGGGTCACGCTCGAACGCTTTCAGAGTCGCCGCAACGCCGTCTTCAAAGTGTTCATCTCGGTCGTAGGCGATCCACTTGGCAAACGCGACTCGGCTGATGCCCAGCCACGGAGTCGCCGAGAGCGGATCAATCTCGCGAGCACGTTCGTACTTCGCTGCCGCGGCGGTAACCTGACCACTACCTCCGAAGTCCTGATCTCCGGCCAGCACCAGCCCCTGAGTGGTAACACTTGGCATCCAACCAAACTGAGCGATCAGCACGGCCAGAACCAGATAGCTGACCGCCGCGACCCGAAAGAACACGAGCGGTTTCTGACGCACGATCTCCGCATCACGACCAGACATCGAAAGCACCGCAACAAGAGCCAGCAGCCAGTTGAGAATCGCCGGCGATGCGAACCCTCCCGCTCCAAGCAGATGAACCAGCAGGCCCACGGTTGCGGCAACACAACTCGCAACCAGGACGGTCTCGCGTTCGCGGAACAAGTCGCCGAGAAGGAACCGTTCGCAGAGGAACGCCAGCAGCACAGCCGCTCCACCTACCGTGAGCAGGTCAGCTGCAGCTTGCCCCTCGAACACCGCCTGCCACGCAGCGACAAGTAATACGGACAGGCCAATGGCGCGCGCGCCTTGATACTCAGCAACCTGAGTTGCATTCCCGGTCGCCTCTTGGCTGACAAAGTCTGCCCGGTTGAGTCTGACTACCGTCCACAAGAATGCTCCCAAAACTGCCAGCAGACCTACGACACCCAACAGTCCGGCATTGGCGGCAACGTCCAGCACAAAGTTGTGCGGATCTGAAATCTCTTCGCTGGCCTGCGGCAGCTTGTGTTGCAGATAGTGCCAGCGGAAGTTGCCGGGGCCAACGCCGAGCCACGGATGTTCGCGCACGATGTCCAGCGTCCCGGTCCAATACTGCAGACGATACGCCAGCGACTTCGGAGCTTCGCTGAGCACTTCTGCGTCGAGACCGCCCAGCATCGCTGCCAGTGGCACCAGCAACACTGCGGCGAGCAGCACCGCTCCGCCCGCAATCAGGAATCGGTTGCTGATCGCACTGCGTTTGCGAAGCACCCACCAGGCGAGCACCGCGCCGCCCGCCGCAGTACCGCACCAGGCCGTGCGACTCTTCGTCAGCAGCAAGCATCCCGCAACGACCAGCAATCCGGTCGCGATAACCGCCGCTCTGCGCCGCTGATGACTGGATGCAATCAGAGCACCCGATCCCAGCAGCAAGGCCGTACCCAACATCCCTCCCAGCGAATTCGCCAGGACGAAGAAACCGATCGGCTCCTTGCTTTCCAACCGCCGCTCGAACAAGCCTACCTGCGGGCCTTCCAGAGGAATGCGCTGCGCCAGGAACTCGTTAACGATCTCGGCAATGCGGTCGCGGTTGCGCTTCATCTGCGCTAAGTCGTGCGTACGATCTGCCTGCAGCGTCGTCATTTCATTCCGCAACCGCGCATAGTCCTGCACGTTGCCCGGATACAGTACGAACTGCTGCCAGATGCCGAAGGCTGCAATAGCAACCCACAGCACGAGCGCCGCCTGGAGAAACGTGACTCGCCGTCGGAGTGACGTCAGCGTTTGCCGCAGCAGCAGGAACTGCAGGCCGATCGAGGTCCATTCCCAGATCATGTTAAGCGACGCACGCTTGTTGCCGAGTGTCACCAGCACCGCACAGCCAGCAGCCACATGAGCGATGACCAGCCACCAGACCGCGCGGTCCCAGACGTCAACCACCAGTTGACCGGACTCTTCGCGCGTTTGCCACCACGCCCAGGCTGCTCCGACCAATGCCGTCAGCGCGGCCAGCCACAGCGTTGAACCTTCCGAAGTTGCTTCAGCCGGTACAAACCAGCGGGCAAACAACAGCGACCAGATGGCAGCCGTCATCCAGATACCGAGATCGCGGGGCTTGGCTGCAGGAACATTCATCGCGCGTCCGCTAGTTCTTGGCCAACTCAGCAGGACGATAGCTTGGCGGCGAGACGCGTTTCCAATCCATCTCCACCTGCTCGCACTCATCCCAGACCAGCAGCCGCGAAGCTGTCAGTTCCAGGATCTTCTGCTTGAAGTGATTGCCTTTGAGATCAATGACAAACTCAATCTTCGCCTTCGGCTCGCCACTGACCAGATGAAACTGCAGATCATTGCCCTGCAGCGTCCATTGTTCTTCGAAGGTCAGCTTCTGAGCGAACAGCCGATGCAGACCTTGCAACTCCATCACCATCGTCGCAGTGCCGTCAGGCCGAATCGTCAACGTGCGCAGGCCTTGATATTCGTCTTTCCATACGCCCACCAACTGACGGCGGATCGCCACGTCAGGATCTGAAGAGTCTTCGGCGACCTCCCGTGAGACCGGTTGTATCTCCGCCGCTGATTCAGTTTCTGAACGCGCCGAGTGGAAAGCATCGCGAGCGACACCAACAAACGTGGCGACGACAAGTTGCAGGGCGAGGACCATCCAGGTCACTCGTGAAGCAATCGCGGAAGGCATTCTGCCCGCATCCTTTCATGCAGCGTCATCAATTGAGATCGCTCAGTGGCACAGCTGTAAAAGCGGATCGGAAAGGGGTTTCCGGAATTCGTCAAGATCCAATTAGGAAGCTGAGGCCGGCACGTTTGCGGCAGATTCCGTGTTCGCCTCTTGCTCAGCCAGGACTTCTCGGATTTCGACTCGCGAGATCGCGTAGTAAATCCCGCCGATGCAGGCGATGACGATGGTGATGAGGCGATAACCCAAAGCCGCCATCAGGCCCAACGCGGGCGAGAAGTGCGACATCCGGTAGCTCTCCTCCACGGCGCCTTCGAGACCTCCCATGCCCCCAGGAGTAGGGACCAGTACGCCGATCAGTTCCGCAATCGGGATCAGCAAAATGTGAGTGGTGTAGCTCGGAATCTGCTCGACCGAACTGATGGCCCGCGCACAGAAGTAGAACGACGAGATCACACCGAACTGCCCCAACACGCCGATCAGCACGCCTGCCAGAATGACCATCCGCCGCGACTGATAGAGCGTCGCCGCAGACTGCAAGTCAGCAATGCCGTGCCCGATTTTGGGAATGCGCGTCAGCCATTCGACCGGCTTGGAATGCGACAGCACCGGATGCAGCATCACCAGCAGCAAGCCGCCGCCGATCAGCGTGCCACCCCAAACCACCTGATTGACGATATCACGGCTGGCGATATCTGCCGGCGCGAAGAACGAAGCGCCGGCACCCACTGCCATCAAAGACACCAAGCCCAGCACGCGATCCAGGATAACCGTCGATGCAGCGACCAGTCGGCGATCCTTCTGCTGACGAACGAGCATCGCAGCTTTCACCACATCGCCGCCGATCGAGCCGGGAGCCACGTAGTTGAACATGTAACCCAGGAACCCCAGCCGCAGCGCATCGCGAAACTTGAAGGGGAATTCCTGAGCCCACACCAGCAGGTACCAGCGGACCATCGTCGCGATGACGGAAATCAGGCAGGTCCCCATCGCGAGGGCGAAGAAGCCCCATTCAATCGGGCGATCTTCAAACTTGGCGAAGTTGTCGCGGTTCTTGTGGATGAGATACCAGATGATGGCGAGTGCCATCGGCCACTTCAGCCACGGTATCCATCGTCGCCATCCTGCCGATCCCTGGCTCAAGCGATATTCCTTTTGCGAGTCACCCAGCTCGTTGAGCTTATGCGAAATTCAGCCACCGTTGGGGCGATCAAGACATTTCTTTGTAGGTATCGAAACACATGTAGCCGATCAGCCCGGCACTCAAGAGGAACATGATGTCCAGCACCTTCTGTCCTCCAAACGGCATGCCCATGGCCATATCGAGAACTGTCATTAACGCGACAAGTCCCGCGACGGCCATAGAACCGATCAGCATGTTTCTTGAGCCACTCGTCATTCGATGCGATCCACAGGTGAAAATAGGCCAAGCAAAGAGTTTAGCTGAGGCGGCGAGTATAGGGGCTGATTTTGGAATGAATCCAGTTCAGACACCCCCGGCAACCGGAATGCCCGCCACTCGGACAAACTGCACCGAAAGTCAGGTCAGTCACGCCTCAATCCAGCATCTCGGCGACGGCGGTTCCGATGCCCGTCGTGCCGTAACCGTTGCCACAGTAGAACAATCGCAACTTTCCATCCTCGGCGATGACGTTCGGATATTCAGTCATTTTGCTCTCCCAACCGGTTCCTGTTGGTGCGAGAGCTAGGTTTTCCCCCGGTCGACCACGCTGCCAGACCAGTCCGTCGTCACTGACCACCTCGCAGATGCTGTAGGCACCGAACCGCGTCCCAATACCCGCATAGATCGCTCGCCAGCGAGATTTCGTCCGCCAGACGTTCAGGGCAATCGTTGCCGCGTTCTCGTAGTCCGCGTCCAGACGGGCGCTCAAAAGAATGCGTTTGTCGGTCCAGGTCAGCCCATCTTTCGAATGAGCGATCACCGAGTGCTTTGCCTGATCGACCTTCAAGTCTTTGCTCGGCGTTCCCGTCGGCAACGTGTAATGCATTCGATAGAGGACACTCCCATCGGCCTGCGGAACATCCAGAATCCGACCGCCGCCAGCAATCCCCTTGTTGTTGGGGAACTGGTCGAAGCCGCCTCCGGTCAGAATGGGATCGGTCGAAACCTTCTTCCAATTCTTCAGATCGTCGCTGACCGCCAACCCCATACCCCAGAAGCCTTGCAGCCCAACGCCCGTCTGTGCGCTACGGCCGGTGTAATACAGGTGCCAGCGATCTCCGATGCGGTGCACGCACGGCAGGACACACCAACTTTCGTCAAAGCTACCCTTCCCACCGACGTCGAACAGAGGCCCGTGCCGTGTCCAGTTTGTCAGATCTCCCACGGGAGCAGTCGCGAGGCAGATGCGTCGATGGCCCTGCTTGTCCGCTCCCGCATAGTAGAGCCAGTACTCATCACCCTGCCGCAGAGCGAAGGGGTTCATGCAGCAGCCCATGTCGAATCCCGACTTGCTCGGCGGCAATACCGGGTTGCGAGTATCCCGCTGCCACACATGCACCTGAAATGGCTGAGCCGCTGCAGGATCATCAGCAAGCAACGGGTAAGCTACGGTGCTCAGCGCGAGAGTGCTTGCCGTCGCCACGAATTCCCGCCGAGAAATCGTTGAGTTCATGCCTGAGCCACTTCGGTTCTGAATCTCGAAACTTACGGTTTGCGAACGTCGAAACAGGCAATCTCTCGATCGTCACGCAGATAGAGCCGTCCTTGCGATAACGCGGGAGCCTGACGCGTTGAGCCCTCCAAGACCGTCGCGCGGCCCAACTCCTCATAGCGTTCCGAAGAGGCTCGGGCGATGATGAGTTCACCTTTCATCGTCGACATGAACAGCTTGCCATCAGCGGCGATCATGTTGCCTTTGCCGAAGCGCGGCACCTGCCACTTGCGTTCGCCCGTCGCGGCATTGATGCAGGTCAAATTCGTGATCGGTCCGGCACCGCCAACGTTGTCCATGCCATACAAGAATCCGTCGAGCAGCAGCGACGTTTGCCACTCGTTGCGCAGAACGCTTTTGATGCCGAATGAACTCCACACTTCACTGAGTTTCGTGCGCTCACCTTCCGGCTTGAGAGCCAGCAACACGCTGCCGTGATTTTCGCCGGCCGACAAGAACACCTGGTCCTTGATCGCAATGGGAGTGGCGATGTTGCACTCATAGTTGGTTTCGAAGGGATAGCGCCATAGCACCGTTCCCTTTGATGGATCGAGTCCCAACGCAGATGCGCCAGTGAAGGCAACGACCTGCGAGCGGCCACCAACCTTCAGCAGCGAGGGCGATGAATAGCCTGCTGGATCGCTGCCTGCCGTCCACAGTTGCTTGCCAGTCTTGATGTCGAACGCGGCTACCGTTCCCTTCGCCGCACCGACTGTGACGATGACTTGCTCACCAGCAATCAACGGCGAACTGGCCATCCCATACTCAGCCTCTTTGCCACCGAGTTCTTTGACGGTGTGCTTCGACCAGAGGATCTTGCCGTCCGCGAAATTGACCGCGGCGAGTACGCCCTCGCCGGTGAAAACCAGCACGCGGTCTCCGGCAATCGCCGGGGTCGCTCGCGGACCGTTGCCCATCGAGTTCTGATAAGATGGCGCCAAGGGCGCTTCCCAAATCTGCTCGCCCGAAGCTGCCTTCAGAGCCACCAGCCATTGCTTGCCGTCGCGTTGAACCAGGGTAAGTGCACGATCCCGGCTGATGACAATGCCGGACATGCCCACGCCGCCCTTTACCTGCCAAAGCTTGGTTGGCCCGTTCTCCGGCCAGCGATCGAGTAGTCCAGTTTCTTCAGAAATGCCGTTGCGCTGCGGCCCGAGAAACTGCGGCCAATCATTCTGGGCCAGCGCGAACTGAACTGGCGTTGCGAGCAAGATCACGATGGCCAGTATCGCTCCGCGCATGACGCAATTCAGTCCCGACAGATCCCAAAGCAAGCCGACGCGCAGTGCAGGTGACATCATGTGCCTTTCATTGGTGGCTTGAGCGAAGTCGCTGATTCCAGTTCAGCTCAACGACACTCTGTGATGTTCCGCCGCGCGAATTACAAGCGCCAAGAGACCGTGCTGCTCCACTTGGGATCAACACGGTCTCTTGGATGGTGCGTTAATTGTTAAGCATGCGGTGTCGCGAGCTTATTCAGTCCACACAGTGTTGTTGGGCTTGATCTCCAGACGGCCGACGATCGTCGTGTCAGTCGTCCCTGCTTCAGCGTAAGCGCGGCCAGCGGTTGGAATGGAACTGATGAACGCATCCACGCGGCCCCTGTTGTCGCGGAAGGCATCGCCGAAGACTCCCATTTGGGGCTCCTTCATACCCTCACGACCTGGCTCAATATTGTTGAACTGGTTCTGAAACAACTTGGACAAGTACTTCAAACCTGCGCCCGTGCCGGGATCTTCCGTTCCAACCCGGGCACCTTCGAGGACCAGCGCCGGAGCCAGCGTCGTCAGAGCCACTACGTGAGCCACGATCTTACGTTCGATCTGAGATTCCACTTGCTGTTGCTCAGGCGTGCGATCCGCGTTCTCGGCCCAGGGCAATCGGGAGAAGACGAGTTCTTTCAGGCGATGCACTTCACAAGAGACCGGCTGCGGCACGGAGTCTGGATGATAGCCCTCGACGTTAGGATTGCCGCCAATGACACGATCGAGAATCGCGTTGTAAGCCTCAGTGAGGATGGCGACTCGCTCATTGATTTCCGCCTGGCTTTGTGGGCCGTTGGGCTTGGTCGGATCTATCTCCAGTTCGGGAACTCGACCGTCCACCTTGTGATCCTTGAAGACGTCCTTCGCGATCTTGACGATGTCTTTTCCCAACCCCTCCATGAATGGTTTCGAGAAGTCACCAGCTAACCGTCCGGAACTGGCTCCCGTCTGAGCGTTGACGGATGTGAGACGAAACAGCGTGTTACCACCTTCAAGCAGCGGGTTGAAGTTCTCCTGAGTGAGCTTGTTGGCCACGGCGTCCACGGTTTCATTCAGCTTGGCCATGGAGTCTGCATGATTGATGGCTGTGCCTGGAATTCCGAGAGAGGCGATGCGGTTCTTCAGCTCCACAAACTTCTGGCCGACGGCACTGAAGAACGCAGTCACCTTGCTCCAGGCGTTGGACAGAGCCGTCTTGAAGGCTTGCCACTTACTGGTTCGTTGTGGGGCATCCGCGTTGTTCGCTCCACCAAGTTGAATTGCTGTGTTGTTACCACCGACTGCGTTGAGGCCCCTGGACATGATCTGTCTCCCGTCTGATTTTGTTTTTGAAGAGTCGCATCAGCGTTCGGCTGAGCGTGCGAGTGTCGTTTACATCAGATGGTTGCCAGCCATCGCCGCTCACCTTGCACGACTTTCGCAAAATCTTCGATGATTTCCGCCAGCAGATCCGCAGTCACCGCGTCTGCCGGAAGACTAAGAGACAAAACAACTTGCCGCGTGTCGAAGTCCACTGCGTAGGCCGGAGCGTACGTCACACTGCCGCGCAAGTCTCGCCGCAGCAGCGCTCCAAGCCCTTCTGCACCCGACGCCGGAATCGCCCCGATCGCCGAGCACACATGCAGCAGATTCCGCTCGGCATCCTGACTCATCTCCAGAGCCGTGCCGTCCTCAAGCTTCAATCCCAGAGTCCCGTCCGCATCGAAGGCCAGACCCGGGAATTCAATCTTCTCGCCCAGCAGAGCGATCTGTTCGTTGAGTGCCATGACCATCTTTCTTGTATTCCTAATCTCCCCTCGCCCCTTCGGGGAGAGGGGCCGGGGGTGAGGGGCTATGCCAGCCAAGATGCCGATCAAATGCCAAGTAATCCGGACATCTTGTCCGGCTGTCGGACAGGATTGTCCGACCTACAAACCGGTCACGCTCTTACCGCGAACCGGGGCAGTTCAGACTCAGGCGGCGTTTCGCCGCGATGGTGCTCCAGCCAGAAGTCAGCGTGATTGGCAAACCGTTCCAACACCGTCCAGAACGTCTCAAACGAGAGCGACGTCAGCGGCATCGTCTGAGACAACCACAGTTGATTGAGGTCATCAATGGACAGCGCGGCGCCGCCCGTTCCCGCACCTTGCATGTTGCCTTGCAGGGCTCGGCTCAGCGCTTCTTCGGGAACATCAGTCATGTCGCCGATCACCGAGAGCAGCGTCACTCGGCGGCTGGCTTCGTTTGAACTCACCACAACTTCAATACGGCGATCGAACCAGACGGTGCAGGCATGGTCATCTCCGGCTGCCAGTTCGGGCAGGCCCAATTGTTGTCCCAAATCGCGGACGAGTTCCGAGAACTCCATGAAGTGACCTTTCAGAGTGAGAGGTGCGATTAACAGCTTTCTATGCGCGATGTCTTAACGTGACATCAGTCTCCGCTAAGGAGCCGAAATCTCAAAGCCATCACGGTTCCTTACGAACAATCTGAATCTTGCGACCCGCGATGGGATGCGGACGCGCTTCCGCATTCACCGGAGCACCGGCGAGTGCGAGTTCATTTTCCGATTGCTCCAGCCGAGCCACCACGTCGCGCGCCGACTGCGGACGATAGGACCGGTCCTTGCGCAGCAGATCGCGAACCAGCGATGACAACGATTCTGGGACCTTCGGATTGAGTTCTCGCACCGACTTCGGCCGCTCCGTCAACAGAGCGGACAACATTGCCATCGTATTGATGCCCGAAAACGGCAACTGCTGAGTGCACAGCAGAAACAGCACCGCACCGAGGCTATACAAGTCCGCTCGGCCATCGAGCGATTCACCGCGAGCCTGTTCGGGCGACATAAACGCGGGCGTGCCCAGTACCGTGCCGGTGACGGTCAGCCGAGTATCCTCAGCCTGCGCATGAGCCAGCCCAAAATCCACAATCACGCCGGTCCCCGGATCATCGTGAGGCAGATCGACCGCACGCCGCAGGAACACGTTGGACGGCTTGATGTCGCGATGCACGAGCCCGTGTTCATGGGCCGCCGCGAGCCCGTTCGCTATGTCCTTACCGAGCCGGAGCACATGGTCGATCTGCAACGGCAGACGATGATCTAGCCAGTTCTGCAGGGATTCTCCCGCGAGGTACTCCATCGCGATGAACGGCACGTTCCTGTCTTCGCCGACCTGAAAGATCGTGACGATGTTCTCGTGCTTGAGCGCCGCAGTCGCTCGAGCCTCGCGCAGAAAGCGTTCGCGATACCGGCGGCGCCCGGCCAGCATCGGCAACATCATCTTGAGGGCTACCTGCCGCTTGGAAGTAATGTCCTCAGCGAGCACGACTAGCCCCATGCCACCGTGTCCCAACCGCCGCACGACGCGATACGTGCCAAGACGTCCAAGCTCGTCGGCCTGTTCGGGTGGAGCCAAGAATTCCAGCGACGGTTCCGCCGCGAACATGATGCTGTCGATGGACGACATCGAGCTGCTTTCATGAGACGACTCCAGAGTCGCCCGCAAGTTGGCTTGCACAGTCTTCGCCGCCAACGACGAGCCGGAGTTCCCTGTCGCTTTCGGTTTCACCAGCGACAGCAATGAATCAATCGGTGGCAGCCCACCCGCTCCCGGCTTCAGCGGCGCGGCGGTCTTTGTCGTGCTCTGAGCTGCCTGACGAGTTTCCGCTTCCGCACGCTCCAACTCACCCAAACACGCCGGGCAGTTGTCGAGATGGCTCTGCAACGGTGCCAACTCCGCATCCGTCAGCAGACCACTGACGAAGCGTTTCCAGGTTTCGTAGGTAGGGCAATCAGCCATCACGCACGTTCTTTAAACTCGTTGAAGAAGGCATCTGACTCTAGATGCGAAGAGATCGCTCAGGTTTCCTGCCAAACCACTGCCGGAGTTCGACGTGGCGACAATCGCCACATTGAGGGCACGCGGTGCGAGTAGATCTCACGTTGTAGCTAATTAACTTTCAGGGCGTCCGCGACTGCATTCCATGTTCCAGCGCTTTCCGGGGTCTTGTATCTCAGGTTGCCGACAGTGAAATAGCCTGCCCTTACACTCCAAACTCCGATAAGCCGCGAGAAGTCATCCGATAAGTCGCCTTCATAATAAATGACTTGGGTCATCGACTGCGGGATGACCATCAGCTTCCCGTCGCCCGTCGTCGTCCAAGTATGAGGATAACATTTTTTGAATTTGACTCGGTTTCCTGAGAAACGCCCCCAGATGTTCGCGCGTTCTGGAATTCCGCCGTCTCCGTCATCGATCGATCCTGAAAAGCGGCCGAACCATCCAATAGAAAAACGCATTCGAAAGCCAACCGATTGCGTTTCCGGACCATCCGCGAACGCGCCGTAGTCGTAGCTACCCGTCCATTCGCGTGAAAATTCCGTTAGGGACATCTTTGGGCACCCATTCAAGGACGTTCGAGTATCACGAGAGATCTAGTCGAGATAGCTCGTATCGCGGCTGACGTGAATCTCGGCACCCTTCCGTTCGATGCCGAGGTTGGCACCCATCTCTGTCTTGAACGTGGTGATGTCCGTCTGCAGAGTCGTGATCGCGTCGGGCACGTTGCCGTTGTAGGCGTTGGTGATGGCGTCGAGTTGCTCGGTCATCTCGTCCACACCTTTGCGACGACCGTCTCGCAGAGCGATGTCCGCACGATCCTGCGAGATCACGCCGTCGGTGACAGCCTGACGAACAACGGCTTCGAACGGCTGGAACACTCGGGTTCCCGTGGCAGCCACAGTCGTGCCCTCACGACGGTCTGCCCCGCCACCCGTGTGAGCCCCGCCCATGCGTTCAAAGAAGCTGAACGTGTGACGGAAGCAGCGAGTGATACTGAGGAACCGGTTCATGACCTTGCCGGTCCAGCCAGCAGTGTCGTCCGCATGAGTTCCCTTCACACCGAACAACGTCGGCATGCCGGAGACTTCCCACTTCAGCATCAACTGCTCAGAACCATCCTTGCCTTGCAGCTTATCGAACAGCAGAGCGTTGCGTTCCGACGGCATCTTGCCTTCGAAGTCTTCGATGCCGCGTTGAGCGGGTTGCTTGCCAATCATGCCACCGATGCCGTCAAAACCAGCGTTCAACGGATTCGCTTTCGGAGCCTGGCTGCGTTCGGCGTAGTGCGTAGAAACTCGACCATAGGCATTCGGAGCCGCATTCAGGAACTTGAACATGCGATTGCCGGGATCCTGCATCACCATGCTGCCGCGACCGAGCGTGATCGGATCACGATTCGGGCCGGCATTGTCCATGACTGCTTTGGCCTGCAGGAACCAGGAGATCGCACGAGCCGATTCCAGGCTGGGCTTCACTTGGCGGGCAATGCCGTCCGGGCCTTCGAGCGTCAGGTGCCCGTTCTGTTCAAAGCTCGCGAAAGCCTGGTCACTGTTGAGCGACTTCACGATTCGCTCGCCCATGTTGATGTACTGCATCGTTTCGGCGACTTCGGCGTTGGTGACATTGCCGCCGCGAATCTCAGAGAGATAGGCACGCATCACATCGGGCATGTTCAACTGCCGATTGCCACTGGCTTGAATCGTACGGTCCATCACGCCGCCAGGCAGCGGCTGACCGAGATGAGCCATGCGAGCCTGGGACGCCTCGCGAGTGTTTCGCAGAGCACCGCTTTGAACGGCATCGCGGATCTTGGCGACGGCGAGTGGGATGGCCAGGAACGGTGCGGCCAGCGCGTAGCCGATGACCTTGCCCAAACCCTTGCCAAACTTCGCCAGGCCTTCGGTTAACCGCGAGCGACCAGCGTCGCGTTGCACCGTCGCGCCGACGTTTTCGTCGCGGTGGCCGACGGACAGAGTGCGGTGGGCCAGCGGGCCGTCGACTCGGCCGACGTCAGAAGTATTTTGAGAACCCTTCGCACCGGTGGTTTTGTTCGACGTCTGCAAGTCCAAGTCTTGCAGTGAGTTCTGTCGGTTCAACGTCGAGATGCGGGACATGGTTGATTCCTGGCTTACCTGTGGTTTCCAAACTGAAAGTCAGTCTGACATCTGTTGGTTTCCCGGCTGGCGGCCCGTTCTTACACGACTCGTGAAGATTTTGCCGGGAAAGCGGCATCGATTGATGCCACCACCACTACGCTCGCAGCATTCCTGTCGGGAATTGGGGCATCTCCGTGGGAGTGTCCGTTCCGCCGCTTTGATTCAGATCGCGCAGGTATCCCTGCCATAGCTCCACCACTTCGATGAAGTGGCCGGTCAGGTTGGCGAGTCGTTCGCCGTCGAGCTGACTGATCGGCATCCGAAACGCCACAAAAGCTTCGCGGGTCGCCGAGTTCACACCAATGGTCGCGTCCGCCGTCCCGGCCCAGAACAGGTTGGCTTCCAGCAAAGTGCGATAGGCTCGCAGCTCTTGAGCTTCCGAAATCACACCCAGGCTGGCATGCAACACCAGATCAGGCTCTCCGGCCGGAGCTTCGAAGGTGTAGACCAGTGAGGTCTCATCAATCTTGAGCTCCACCGGACTTTCCAGATCCGCTTCCGATGCTTCCATCCCCAGGAACCGAACCATCGAAGCCATCAGTCCGGTGAAAGGAGTGCTCATAGTCAAAAGCCTTGTGGATGTCTCAAATACACTGCCGGCTCATCTCAGCTGCTGACCGGCCCGTCGAAAAATATCGAAGTCAAAGTGAGATGTCTTGTTCGCCAAGCACCGTTTGCGCAGCCTGATGCGCAGATTTGCGTCGAGTGGTTGCCGAGTCGTCTCACCGGTCTTACAGAGATTCAGAAGAATCTTTGGCAGCAGCCGTTCGAATACGGCTGTGATGCATTACTGAGCCGCACTCTGATCACTGCGTCGGGAGGGCGAAGCTCCTGCTGAGCCGGGTGCGAGTGGCAAAGCTGATCCGCCTATGCGGCTCGGCAGGAGCCTCGCCCTCCCGATTATGGTTCCGCGTGATTGCCGCGTGTTTCTAGGCTTGAAAGCCAACTACGGACTTCCGGTGCGGCGTAAGCAGACCAGGCAGATATCATCCGCTTGATCGGCAGCGTCGACGAAGCGGTCGAGATCGTCCAGCACGTGCATGCCCATGTCTCGGGCCGTTGCAGATTTCACGGAGAGGCGCCGGATCAATCGCTCGTTCCCGTAGAGGTCACCGGCCAGATTCATGGATTCGGTGATACCGTCTGTGAACAACGCCAAACTTTCGTTGGCCTGCAATTTCACTGTGACCGCGCTGTAGTGACAGTCCGGAAAGACACCGAGCGCCATGCCGATCTCTGATGTCACAATCGGACGAACTCGGCACGAGGCCGTCACGTGCATGGGCGGCAGATGCCCGGCGTTGACGATCTCAATGTCGTGCGTCTGCAGATTCAACACGACCGCCAGCAACGTCACGAAATGCGAAGTCTGGTTGCTCTCACACAAAGAATCGTTGAGCTTCCTGAGCGCTGCAGCCGTGGAGGGACTCGTCGAAAGGCGATAACGCAGTTCGCCCGCGAGTTTCGCGACCAGCAGCGCGGCGGAAATCCCCTTACCGGACACGTCGGCAACAATGATCGCCATCCGATTGTTCGGCAGCGGCACATAGTCATAGAAGTCGCCACCCACGAGTTGTGCTGGCTGATAGTGATTGAAGAATTCATAGCCAGGAACGGCGGGGATGGAGGTCGGCAACAAGCCGATCTGTACCTGCCGAGCTAGTTCGAGGTCGCGCTGCAGCGAGTGCCGTCGCACGGCTTCCGCATGCCACTGCGAATACTGCAACAGCAGCGCGGCATGAGGCGATAGCGCAGCCAGAACTTCCAGATCCGTCTGCGTGAATTTGCCGGCTTCGGTCGGAGAGTCGATCTGCACGATGCCCAACGACTTGCCGTTCGCGTCGATCAGCGGCGCGCACATGAACGACCGCGACTTCATGTTGGCCATGCTGTCAGCCAACTCTTCGTCCCAGTCCATCCCGGTGTTCGATGAGAGCACTGTCTGCTGGCTGCGCATCACACGCTCAACCAGCGTGGTGCTGATGGGAATGCGCTTGTCGGGCGAGTCCGAACGATACTTCGTGGCTCGCGGTGTGACTTCGCCAGAGGTGGGGTCAAGGACTCCCACAAAACCGTGATCGGCAATCGGAAAGATCTCGAAGAGGCCGCTCAACAGGTTCTCGGCGACCTGCTGCACATCGACGGATTTGCCCATCGCCAGCAGCAGTTCGATGAGTGCCTTCAGACGCTGCTCGGCAGAAGATGCACCTTTCTTTTCAGCGACCTCACCCGGCTTCGAGGGCGTGTCGATCGACGCCACCACCACCAGATCGTTCTGCGAAATCAGCAGGTTGGCGTACTTCTCGTCGCCCAGCAGAGCAGCCAAGCCAATCGTCTGTCGGCCCCACGACACTTCCTCAGGCTCGAACAAGAAAACGAAACCACAGATACCGATCTCATCGCCATCTTTGAGCAACTGCACGCCGTTAACTGGCAGGCCGTTCAATGTCGTGCCCCGACGACTGCCCAGGTCTTCGAGAAAGTACTGGCCATCGCGCTGAGAGATACACGCATGCCGACGGCTCACCGTTTTGGTGTCAACAAACAAGTCACGAATGTCGCAGTCTTCGTGCCGGCCGAGCACGCAGCGATCGTCGTCGAGCGGATATTTCTTTCCGGTCTCAGGACCGGTTTGCACAACCAGACACGGCATAATGATTCCAGTCGACAATCATGGCAGCGGCCGCCACAGGGCGTCCCAAGTTCCATGTCGTCTGATTTCCTTCTCCGTAGTCGATTCTGACACGGGTTTGTCGGTCGAGCCAACAATTGGCTGAAAGACGCGCTGACAGTTTGTAAGGCGGACAATCCTGTCCGCCAGCGTTTCGGCGGACAGGATTGTCCGCCCTACAAGTGAAAGACCTCGAAGGCAGTGATGACGAGGAGATCGTGAGCACTTCGCCCCTTCCGTTCAATGCGTGAAACACTCGACGGTCACAACGAGATCTTGGCCAGCGGCTGAATCGTGATCTCTTCCGTCAGTTCCTGATAGGAGAGGACTGGCAGCTCAGGGATTTCAATTTCGATCAGCTTGCGGACGTAGCGGCGGATATCCATCGACGTCAGCAGCACCGGCCGTTGCCGCGACTGGCTCAGATCGCCCACGTTCTTTTTGACGTTCATCACCAGCTTGCGAGTCGTGTTCGGATCCAGCGCCAAAAAGCTCCCGCCTGATGTTTGGCGAATCGCTTTGCGGACGGTTTCCTCAACATTCGGCTCGAGCAGATAGACCGTCAAAATATTCTGGCCGCCGCTGTACTTGTAGCTGATGTAACGTCGCAAGCTGCTGCGGACGTACTCGACGAGCAGGACTGTATCCTTCTCTTTCTGCCCCCATTCAATCAGCGCCTGCATGATGGTTCGCAGGTCGCGGATGGAGATCTCCTCCTGCACCAGCCGCTGCATGATTTCGGCGATCTTCTGAACCGGCATCACGCGCTGCACTTCTTTGACGACCTCAGAGAAACGTCCTTCCATGTTCGTCAGTAGGAAGCGAGCCTCTTGCAGTCCGAGGAAGTCTGCGGCGTACTTCTTCAGGACCAGCGCGAGGTGATGCGTCAGCACCTGCGCGAGATCCAACACGTGCATTCCGGCTTGAGTCAGCTTCGGTCGCGAGGCCGCATCCACCCACAACGCGGGCACGTCGGGCAGGAATTGCTTCTCCTTCGAATACGTCACACCGAGAAGTTTGAGATTCTCTTCTTGTTCACGAATCAGCACCGAGCCCGGCTTCAGCTGCCCCGTGGCCACGGGAATCTCCTGCAGCAGGATGCGGTACTGCCCCGGCTGTAGGCCCGAGTTGAACCTCAAATGAATGCCGGGAAACGGTACGCCCAGGTCGTGATAGAGAGCTTTGCGAACTCGGATGAGTTCCTCGTTCAATCGGCCGGGTTCAAGCTCCGATTCCAATGTCGCGGCGACGTCCACCAACAGCGGCACCGTCATCGAAAACTCTTCGCCATCGTCGGACATGCGCGGTGGCGCGGATTGTCCTGCCGCGGCGCTGGCCGGTAGAGGATGTTGGCCTTTGGCGTCGGTCGGACCTGTGCCTCGTTTCATCACCGTCCAGCCGACGAATCCCACAGCCAAACCGAGCAGTCCGAACTGAATCTTGGGGAAGCCCGGTACGAGTGCGAATAACAGCAGCAGCACGCCGCCAATCATGATGGCCTTGGGCTGATTGAGCAGTTGCTGCCCGATCTCCTGGCCCAACGGCGGCGCGTCTTCGGAGGAGACTCGCGTGACGATGATGCCCGCTGTGATCGCGATCAGCAGCGCGGGAATCTGTGAAACCAGACCATCGCCGATCGTCAGCACGGCATACTTCTGCAACGCCTTCCCTGCAGGCATCCCCTTTTGCAACGTGCCAATTGCCAGGCCACCCAGAATATTCACGGCGGTGATGATCAAGCCCGCGATGGCGTCGCCTTTGACGAACTTCATCGCGCCGTCCATCGCGCCGTGCAGTTGATTCTCTTTCTCAACGGACTCGCGCCGAGCTTTGGCTTGATGCTGGTCAATGACGCCGGCTCGCATGTCGGCGTCAATCGACATCTGCTTGCCAGGCATCGCGTCGAGCGTGAAGCGCGCCGATACTTCCGCGACGCGCTCAGCACCCTTCGTGATCACCAGAAATTGCACCAGCGTGATAATCAAAAAGATCACCGTGCCGACGACCAGATTTCCCTGCACAACGAAGTTGCCGAAGGTCTCAATGATCTGTCCGGCGTGTGCATACAGCAAAATTAAGCGCGTCGTGGTGATGTTCAACGACAGCCGCAGCAGCGTCGTGAACAGCAGCAACGCTGGAAAGACAGAGAAGTCGAGTACCCGTTTGATGTACATCGACATCATCAGCAGCACGACCGATACGCCGAGGTTGATCGCCAGCAAGGCATCTAGCGCGGCTGGTGGCAGCGGCATGATCATGATGCCGATGACCGCTACCACGCCCCCCGCGAGCAGCAAATCGCCGTAGGCTGTCCCTTTGATGACGGCGTTCTGCAAGGCCCGCACACTCATTGTCGATCCTCATCCGTGTCTTGTGGTCGTCCTGACTCGTAGCGCTGCTTGTTCAAACCTGACTACTCGCTCGGGCCATTTCTTTCAGAGGCAAGGCCTGACGAGCTTCGTGTTCGCGGCCCAGACCCCACAACGCCCGGCTGCGAATCAATCGTACCGCGACAGCACGCCCGCTTTGCGTCTCGCGAGCCAGCAGTCGATCCGCCTCGCGAAGGCTCGCCTCAAAGTTCCCAAGTTGCAAGGACGCCAACGCCAACGACGCGGCGACATCGAGGCTCTCCGGCTGCAAGACACGCAGAGCTTTCAGCAACACCAACGCTGCGTCCCATTTCTCATGCTGCAAGTACAGCTGAGCGAGCAGCAACAAGAATTCATCTGATCGGTCCGTCATGTGGTGATTGACTTTCTCCCCTCGCCCCTACGGGGAGAGGGGTTGGGGGTGAGGGGCGATGTCGGCTGAAGTTCCTCATCAACGCCCTTCAACTTCAAGTGCGCTTCGAGATAATCAAGCTGGGTACTACCTACACAGTCGACTTCATCCCTTGTGCAACAGATGTCTGTACGTATTGAGCAAGTCCCGCAACTCTTTGGCTCCGTCGAGAAACTTCGCAGCCTCTTCAAGGTCTTCGCGACCCTCTTCGTCGTCTTCCTTCTCGGCGGCTAGACGCAGATGCTCTTGAGCTGCTTCGATCATGGAGTGATAGCGAGCTGGCATCAGCATCTCGCGGTTCTGAACTTGAGCACGAATGGCGTCGAGCAACTGTTGCTGCCAGGACGGCGCATACAGAATGTCTGCCAGTTTCTGCTCGACCGCGATGTCGCCGGGGACCACATCCGCCGTCTGAGACAACCGAGTGACTTCGGGTCCAGTACTGACTGAGATTCGCTCGATACCAACATCAAACGCAAAGCGATTAGAGATTTCACCGGGCATAACTTCCGCTGCCTTCCGCATTCCTTATGTGGGCATCTCAGAGAACCAGTTATCTAACGGCGAACCGAAGGCGACGGTGTTTCTCCAGATCACATCTCAAACGCTGTCGCTTCCGGCTTTCCGTTAAACGAGCTTTTCAGTTGCCGCACGTCGGCACTTTTGCAAGTGTTGAAGCTATTCCTTCGCCTTCTGTTTTGCCGTTGCCAGGTCATTGCAGATCGTCAGGAATGAATCGAACCCGGCAATGTGAATCACTTCGCGGACGGTGGGATTCAGGCCGCACAGCACCAGCTTCCCTTTTCGCAGCAGTTGTTTGGCTGTGTGAATTAACACCCGCAGACCGGCGCTCGTCACCAGATTCACGGCTGCCAGATCGACAACGATGCGAGTCTCACCCTGCTTCAGAAACTCGTCGATCGCCGCTTGAAATGGGTCTGATGTCAGAGCATCAATCCGACCTTGAGGCTGAATCAACACGACGCCGTCAGCGAGAGAAGTAGGAATAGTCATCGGTCTTCGGCAATCTTGTTGTGCAGTTCATCCAGCAGCTGGAAGACGCGTTCCAGGAGAGGAAGCTGAAAGTCAGACTCGGGGATGCGAGCCAGAAAGGTGAGTTCCGAATCACCGCGCAGGCCCGCTTGTATGACGACCGGATGTTGATGTTCGTAGTGGCAGGACGACAAGGCTCGCCGAAAAACTGCCGTGCTGGTGCTCGGCACCTGCCGTACCAGATAGGCCAGTACTTCGTTGTCGGCGCGTTCCAGAAATAGAGTTCCTGAACGCTCAAACGCCAGTTGAATGAGCCCGTTATTATCGAACGCCAAGTCGGACATACCGAGCGTCTGGCCGAATTCAGAGACCGTTTGATCGACCCAGCTCATGCTTCCTCCTGATCGACCGCGGCATCAAGTGCCTGCTGCATCGCCGTCAGCAACCGCTCCCGTTCTTCGGCGGACTTATGAATTTTCTCCGGCAACCGCCGCACGATGCTGTGCAGTTCGCGCAGGAAGTAGATCTTCCCTTCGTCCGTCGTGATGTCGAACTGCCCCGGCAGCGACAGAATCTTGTTGGGATCAATCCACCGCTGCTCCCGCAGAGCGAGCACTTCCTGAATCAAGAACAACGAGGCCGCTTCGAGCGTTTCGTCATCCATCGTGTTGAGCAGCGGCATGGCAATCGTTCTGGTATTGATTGAGTTATTGTGCTCCCCTCGCCCCTTCGGGGAGAGGGGCCGGGGGTGAGGGGCTATCAAAGCTCAGCGTTGGTTTCGTCCCGGTTCGCTCACAGCAGACGCTCCAAATCTTCTCCAGCAATCCGTCGAAGTTCTCATAAAAGTCACAGTTCGTGCATCGCAAGACAAACAGCCCGCTTTGCTCCAGCGCTGCTTGACGCTTGGCATCGTATGCCGCTTTGTCGCGATGCGTTTCACCATCCAACTCGATGATCAGGTTCGCTGCAGCGCAGTAGAAGTCGGCGAAGTAAGGTCCGATGGGATGTTGACGTCGAAACTTGAATCCATTGAAGCGGCGGCCACGCAACTCCACCCACAGCATCTGCTCGGGGAGGTTTGAGTCGTGGCGAAGCTCACGCGCTCGTTCGAGTCGCTCAGTATCACGGATTCTTGGTTGCATCGTGAACTCGTGGTTAATCGCCCCTCACCCCCGGCCCTTCTCCCCGTTACCGGGGCGAGGGGAGTAAGAACTATCACAAATCAATTCTTCTCGTCCTCTCGATCCTTCTTCCGTTGCTTCTTGGTGAATTTGGCTCCGAAGTGATTGGCCGACTTTTTCAGCAGTTCTTTCGCGTCCTTGTGGAACTGGCGGATCATGCGGACGCTAAACAGGTTGTCGAGTACTGACTTGAGCATCGCGGGTTCGCGAGATGGGGTTGCCGACTGCAGGTCGTTACCCAAGCCTGCGATGAGGAACTCGGCGCCTTGCTCAAACTTACCTTCGCCGAACTGTGAAATGATTGACGTGTAGGCTTGGCCGAGATCCTCAAAACCCAGCACTGCTCCGCGATAGAAGTCGCGCAACTCTTGAGTCGTCGACAGCCCGTCTTGAGCGAACTTCGCGGCTTTGGATGAGACGTTGACGCCAGCTCGAATCTCAGGACCGCGTTCGGCTTCGAGCTCGCTCTTGGCCTGTTGGACTGCTTCTTGCAACTGCAGGCTGCCGCCGGTTTGTTCGAGCCACTCACCGAGGAATTCCAGGGCCGTATGTTGCTGCGAGACATCTGGAAACTTCTCTTGCAGCTGTTGCTTCAACTGCTGAGCGTTCAACTGTGCCTGCTTCTTGACGAAGTCAATCAGTTGCTTGAGCTTGTCCGGCGATCCGAGGTCCGGAACCTTATCCAAGAACTTACGAGCTAGTTCCATCGCCTTGGATTCAACGGCCGTTTTGGATGAAGCCTTCCGCTCTGCCAGCCGCTTTGATTCAGACTCACCATGCTGAAAGGTCAACTCCTCGGCGGCATTGGCCAGGATGGACGCCTCGGACTGTCCGCGACTGACTTTTTGCCCGTCGCGACTCCCTTCTTGAGACGCAACACGAGCCTGATCAGCTATTTGCTGAGGCAACCACGCCTGACCTAGTCCATCAATTCCCGGCATGACGTCACTCGTCGTTCAAGGCTTCGATCTCTTCGCGGATGCGGCTGAGAACTCGGCTTTTGGAGGTGTAGATCGCTCCGGCGGTCATGTTCAATTCTTCGGCGACATCATTCACGGGTTTGTTTTCGACGGCCGCCAGCCAGAAGGCTTGCCAGGTCTTCTCATCGACCGCAGGGCGGACGCGATCGCAGGCCCATTGAAACCGCTGACGTTGATATTCGAGTTCCCACTGCTCCGCATCGTCCGCTTCATCGACGTGCTCGTTGAGCATCTCGTGCACGTCGTCGTCACCAGAACCGTGAACGGTTCGGCCAGATTTGTGACGAAACTTGGACAAGTGTCGTTGAATGACCGTCAGCAACCAGTTGCGGAACTTGCCCTTCGCGGGATCGTAGTCGAGTGTCTCTGCGGAGCGGCCCAGTACTTCCATCACGATCTGCCGGAAGTCTGCGGCGTCCGCCTCCTGCAGTCCGTGCTTGCGACCGTACCAGAAGATCAGCGGACCATAGAGCGCATCGAACTGCTGCCAAGCCGCTGAGTCATTCCAGTCTCGGATGCGGATCAACAAGCTGGCTCGAGTGGTAGGGATGTTCGACATCGATCTCGTCTCTCAAGGGAGCTTTGTTTCTTCTGCGAACTCGACGTTTTGGCGGGAGAATTGTTCTCCCGCAGAGATCGCAGAGGAGAAGACCCAGAACTAGTCTCTCTTCACATGCTTTTCAGAAGCAGTTCTAGGCCACGGATGAAACACTGATTAAACACGGATAAGGGGCAGACTAGGACTTCTTTCAGTTATTTATCCGTGTTCCATCTGTGTTTCATCCGTGGCCAGATATCAAACTCGAATTGTGTGACGACTGGATTCCAGCGAAACGGGGACCTCGTTTTGAGTAGTTGAGTTGAGTCCTTCGCTCAATTGTTTGGACCAGTTCTCGACAGCGTTAACCAGCACATCCACTTGGGCGGCGAAGTCGTTCCCGTCGAGCCGGGTGGTGTCCAGCGTGCGGCTCAGGACGATGTCGTTATTGAGCAGATCCAGGCCGAAGGTCGCTCCGCCGGTTTCGTGGCCGAAGAGGTTCGCGGTCAGCAGCCGTTCAAAGAGAGCCTCGCGCCCCTCGGCCGGGATTTGGGCCAGCACCGAGTAGAGGTGCACACTCTGAGGATCATCGCCGCGCTCGACGTCGATCAGGATCGTGGTATCGAACGCGAGCCGACAGAGGCCGTGCTCGTTGAACTTCAGATTCGGCAAACCCATACGCTGGCCCAGATCGGCGAGCAGGTTGTCGGGTGTCATGAATGGCTCCGTGAGAGGGACAGCGGTTAGTTCAGGCGACCGCGGTTGAGGAACTGAGGAAGAACACCGTTGCGGATGAGCTGCTGAATTGGTCCCTGAGCGATGTCGAACAAGTCTCGCGGTGCGCGAGCGTTGTCGTCGAGGCCGAGGTTGTTGAAGGCTTCGATCAGTTCACCGCGAACGTGATCGTGGTCGTCGGGGAAGTTGACGCGTTCTCGCACGAAGTCGTCGATGATGCGGCGAGCGTCGCTGACGGTCGGATTCTGCAGTTGAGCGTACCCGTGACTCGCTACGAGGAATTCGAACAACTCGTCGGCGAAGATCGTCTTCGAGAACTCATGCACTTCCTGGAACTTGGCCGACTGCGGATGCGACAGGAAGTTCACGCCTTCGTCCTGGACAAGATTGTTCTCGAAAGTCAGCGGCTCGAGGATCTCCGTTCGCTTATCCGGCGTGAGCTTCATCGCAAAGTGGTACTTCACGGAACTGACCTCGGGGATCACCGACTTTGGCAGACCGCCACTTCCGATGTCCGACACCATCGTCACGTTTTTAGCCTCGTAGGAGATATTCACGACAATCGAGCCGTCGTTTTCGTGCGAAAGCTCATAGACCGTGCTCCGTGCTCCGTCCATCGGCACTCCCTGAGTCCCGTCTTGCAGAGTGAGGGGCAGGGTTCCGCGAAGCTCGCCTCTGACGATCGGTTCGAGAGCTCCCTGATGCACGTAGGTCGAGACGAATCGGAAGAACTCGTCGTTGCCGCCGCAGAAACGCTTGAGCTGATTCAGACTGGACAGGACCAGCCCCTGCTTGAGCTGCTCGCGATTTGCAGCCTCTTCGGGCGTCTCGCCAGGGACGGTTCTCCCGAGTTCTCCCAACTGCCGCCGATCC
>CAYLTY010000101.1:0-27410 GCA_964386705.1 uncultured Planctomycetaceae bacterium | reverse complement strand
GTGCGGCGAGGTCAGAATGGCATCAGTCCCGGCTCCAGTTGGCACGGCGACCGGCGTGCCATTCACATCGTCGAAACGTGCTCCGGCGATGACTGCTCCGCCGGGATTCACCGAGAGCAACAAGCCCGCATTCAGTGTCAGCACGTTGTTGTCATCACGACCCGCAACGATGCCGCCTTCGAGCACGGTCAGTTTCGTGCCAGCGGTCGCGTCGGCGTGCGAACCTGCTCCGTGAACTTCGATCCTACCTGTCGTTTGGATCGACTGATTCGTGTTGATGTCGATCACACTGTTGGGATTCAGCGTCTCCGTGAAGCTGCCGACATCCATCTTGATGCTGACCAGCTCATTCGGGAACGAGAAATAGGGCCGTGTGCCGTCGCTGTTGAGCACGTCGATGTCAACACGATCTTTGCCGATGATCCAACCGCCTTGTTGCAGTTGTTCGGCGATCTGGAAGTTGACGGTCTTGGCCGCGACTCCCGAATCATTAGGGCCAAGTTGGTCGTGGATGTTCTTGGCATTGATGAGCACTCGATGAGCGAAGAAATCAATGTGGTCGTCCGGAGCTTGCACGTCGCCGGCGATTGTCATTGTGTCAGCGTAGAACTTGGTCAAATTGCGGAGCGCGGCTTTATCACCCCGCGTCGACAAATCGCCCTTGAGAATCGGATGGTCTTGAATGTCGCCGAAGGTCATCGTGTTGCCGACGCCCGCGCTGTTGATAAACGCATGGCCAATCTGCGCGAGTGGAAAACTGTCGCCAATGGCGGCGAAATCGCGAACGCCGATGTTCGCGGTCGCCGCTTGGCTCCCTGATTGGTCGAAGCCAAACGCGGATTCCGCAGCTGAACCGAGCCGGTAATCGACCGCGTCGTGCGTCGTGCGAATAGTGAGATTGCCAGTTCCGACGATTTGTTTCTCGCCACTGCGGAAATCGAAATCGTCAGCAGTGAGCGTAATCGGCTTACTAGCGGTGCGCGTTTCGATCTTGCCGCTTTGCAACGACAGCAGCGCGTTGTGTGCGTTCAACGTCACGTCGATGAGGCCGGTGCCAGAGACCACCGCGTAGACGTCGTTGCCATCGCGGACTTGATTGAGCCAATCGGCGGTCGCTCGATTGTCCCAAGTCACCGTCGTGACCCACTGCGGAGTCACGGCCAGCGACGGGATGACAAGTCCGCCGTTCTCTTGTGAGTTGTGCGTGTCAGTGGACGTGAGAGTCAGGCTGTCGACGTCGTTGATGACGACCGTGCTGCCGCTTTCCAGCGACGTTGCGGCTGTCAGGCTGCCGACTTCGGTGCGCAGGGGCGCGAGCTCCTTGAACGCCTTCACGATCAAGTGCGCGTTCGTGCCTTTGATTAGCAAGTCGTTGTCGTTCGTGATCGAACCATCCGGCGCGACCAAGCGGATGTAGCCCGAACCGGTGCCGTTCCAATCGTCTCCCGCCGACGCAAACAGGTTGGCGTTGAGGTCGATGTCCGCCTTGTCTTTGTAGACGCGGGCGTCGATGTAGCCGTTGTTCCCGGCATTGAGTTCGTGGGTGATGTTCAGACCGTTGAACGTCTCCAAAATCAGATGGCCGGCCTTGATGGGCTCTGGCGTGGCGAACTGACTGGCGATGACTCGCAGGCCGGTGGTCTTGAGATCGACGACTGAGTCGCCAGCGGCCTTCGTGTAAGTCACCTGACCGCCGAAGTCGATGATGTTGGAATGATCGAACGCGGCCCCTTTGCCCAGCAGTGTCAGCCGTTCGACGTCGATACTCCACGCGACTGACTCGCGACCATTCGTGACGAGATACGAGTCCAACGTCAGCGGATCGCCGGCGCGGGATTGTTCGAGGATGATCTCATCGAACTCGCCCTCGGTGTCTTCGATCGAGATCTTGCCGGGAACTTTCGTCGAGTCGGCTTGACCCATGCGGAAGCGGTACTGGTCGCTGCCGCTGGTGTCGGTGATCGTGATGGCTCGTTCGGCGAATTCCTTGATGAAGACCGTGTCGTCTCCCTCGCCGAGTTCCAGCGAAGTCACAACCGTGCGAGACGCTCGCAACGTGTTTGTTTCGTCTTGCGAGACCTCAATGCCGCGTGAGTTCAGGGACACCGTCAACGCGAGGGTCAACTTGCTGAAGTCGAAGTCGGCGTTGCCCGAGGCATCGTTGAAGCGGTCCTTCCCGTAGTTGTCTTCAAACACGAACGTGTCATCGCCATCCCCGCCAGAGAGCGCGTCATTGCCATCGCTGCCGACGAGTCGATCGTCACCGGCCCCGGCGTCGAGCGTGTCCGCCCCTTTGCCACCCAGCAACGTCTCCGCGGCGATGCTGCCGATGAGTTTGTCATCCCCGTCACCGCCATCCAGCGTTCCGCCCGCGCTGCCTGCATAGAGGGTGTCGTTGCCGGACGCGCCCTGCACATTGACGGCGACGTCCTTCAGCAAGTGGGCGTCGAACAGGTCGTTCCCCTCTCCCAGTTCGGCGACGACTTCCGTCACTCCCGAATACGTTTCGTACCAACCGTCGAACTCGACACCGACCGTGCCACCCTCGCCCGTGAGATAGACCTTCTCGTCACCATCATTCGTGTTGAAGTACTTTCGATCGCCCGCAGTGGGGCCCACGTTGACATACAGCGTCGAGCCCTCTTGCCGCGCCAGTTTCGGTTCGATGAACGGCGCTTGGTGCTCGAACTCGTACAAGGTGATGCGGAAGAGATCGAGGTCGAGAATTCGCTCGCCGAAGACGTCGGCGAAGATGCCTGCAAAGAGTTCGAGCTTCGCGTCGAAATTGAAGAGATTGTCGATGCCACCATTTTCATAGTTGAACATGGCGACGAGTTCGGTCCCGTGAATCTTGCCGTCCGTGACGATGTTGTAGCTCAGCACATTTCCGTCGGCGTCCTTCTTCAACACCGGTTTGCCGATGTCTTGCAAATCGAAGTTGGCGGTTAGCTCGATGCCACCCTGGATGCCGGCCTGAGCGAAACCAATATCAACGGCCACGGAGATTCCGACGATCGCGTTGAGCGTGAATTCCGGGATATCCTTGCCGCCGGTGCCGGGGACGATCTTGCCGTTCTTGAATGTCGGCAGTGAAAAGTCCGAGACGTAGAAGCCATCCAACACATACAGCGGGTTGCCGGTGTTGAATGCCTGACGGACGCCGTAGGTGTCGTAGCCGAACGACAGATCGGCTGTTGCGTTGAACTTGCCGAACGCCTTGATCGATACGGGAACCGGTCCGATCAGGATCGTCGCCAGGGTCACGTCGAAGCCCGTTTTCAGTTCGAGCACCGGCATCTCATACGTGAAGAGCGTGGCATCGCCACCTTGCAGAATCTTCAACCAGTTATTGATGTCCTTGATGTACTCCAAAGTCTTGAAGCCCGACCGCGTTGTCTTCGTGGAACCGCCAGTCCCCTTGTCTTTGATCTCGTTGAGCTTGGAGACGACCTCGGGAGGCGCATCGAGCGAGACGATGCCTTGGAGTTCGGCAGGCAGTCCCGCCAAGTCCTCTTCGGTGGCTTGCTTTCCGCTGGCGTCCTTCGTCCCGAGTCCATTGAGACTTCCCAAATAGATCTCGCCCGACGAACCGGCGATCCCATTGACCAGATCAACCAGGTCCAGCATGGCCTTCGCGGCCTTCAAGAAGCTTGGATCAATCTGCGGCTTGCCTTGTAGCTTCAGGACCAGGTTCACCAGCCCGATCATGTTCGGTTCGACTTCCGGCGGCAGGATCTCGCCGAGACCATCAATCGGATCGAGCAGCCCATTGACGATGGGCTCGAACGGTCCCAGCACGTTTTGGATTTGATCCGCGATCGGCTTGAGGAAGTCCGTGACGAACGAGCCAACATCGACACGGAATCGCTCGATCGAGACGTGTGGCTCTGAGGCTCCGTTCCTGAGATCCCAGCCCCAATCGAGCTTGAGATCACCTTTCAATCTCGGCAGCGCCTTCACTCCATCCACTTCGAGCGTCGCCGCCATATCCAGCTTGGCATCGACTCCAAAGTTGACCGTGAACAGCTTGCTGAGCGGCGCGGAAACGAGGTGGTTGTAAGTGAATCGGTTTCGCGCGTTGCCGCTGTAATCGAGCGTCAGACCGCCATACACGCCGCTCGGCTGGAACCCATCCTGATTGGAATCGATGTCGTTGTCTTGAAGCGTGACCTTGAAGAACAGCAGCTTCCCGTCCGCTTCAAACGGGGTCGCGTCTGCGTAGGTGGAATCCGGGCTGCCGGTCAGGAAGGCTTTGACATCAAAGCGGAATTCCGGAGTCGCGCCGGCATTGGTCGTCAAATAGAAGCCATCGACCGTGGAGAGACCGAAGCCGAAGTCATAGGCCCAACCCAACTCCAATCCGAAGCCGCCATCCACATTCAGAGCGAAGCCAGGCAGATCGATATTCAACGGTATGTCGATACCATCACCGAACACAACGCCGCCCAGACCAACGTTGAATTGAATCGCATCTGCGCCGGCAGGCAGCGGGCCACCTTGCGTCCACGTTTGCAGGAACAGCCCGTTCTTGTCGTACCAGCCGACGACCACGTCATCGATCGTGATCGTGCCGTTGTGCGTGTTGTCTCGCAGAACGCTGAGCCCACTGGGACCAAAGACGTCGTACAGGGCGTGTTGCACAACCTCAATGAGCTTGCCGTTGCCGCTCAGCTTGGTGCGCAGATCCTTCAGGATGCCGGTCCGCAGTTCGCTCAAGAACTGCGCCGCTGAATGCAACTTGTCACCGATGAGCGGGATGTCCTGCGCGATGCTGCCATCGAAGACGTCTTGCACCGCGCCCAATCCATCGTCGATGCCATCCAGCACGATCGACGGATCGCTGATGAGCGACAGGATCGAGAAGTCACCTCCCAGCCGTATGAATTCGGCCTCGAAGTCCGGGTAGGTAAACGTCAGAGCCTTTTGGGCCGGGTTCGACAGCGGCTGATTGGTCAGTTGATTGAAGAGCTGCCGCAGTCCTTGATCGGCGTAAACGGGATTGGTTTGAACTCGCAGCGGATTCGCCAACGGGAAGTTGAAGCCACTGATGTCGAGTTTCACCGGCAAGTTCACATCGAAGCCGCCGGTAAGTACGAGCTGGACGTTATCCCCCAGATCTTCATCGGTATGGAACTTCCCATCGTCGTTCGGCGTTCCCGCCGCCTGGTCGATCGCGACCGTGAATGTGGCGAAGTCGTCGGTGGCCCGGTTGCCGTCACCGTCGAGCACCGCGTACCCGTCTCTGACCCCGACTTTGATCGGTCCCGCTTGCAGGCCCAGTTCCAGATTCGTGCCGATGATGCGAGCACCGAGCGACAAGTGCGTGCCGGTCGCCTGATCCGTCGCCACCGGAACGTCGAGCGTGATTTTCACGTTCTGGAAGGCATCGACTTGACCGAGCGCCGTCGCATCGGCGGCTTGGACTTGATCCGCCGCGATCAAGATGACCTCACCACCGAGGTCGGTCTGCAATCGACTCTGCAGAGCAACGAGCGCGACTTGTCGGCGTCCCAGCAGTTGACCGGCTCCGTGAACGGCATCGGTGTTGGCGTCCGCTCCAAGCGACGCGTCGATGGCGCTGACGACATTCGCTCGAATCGACTTCAACGTCGTGTTCGCGGGCTGGCCAACTTTCGCCGCCTCAATCGCAGCGACGAACTGTGCCTTGAGAGCCTGATACATCGACTCGGTCACTTCGCTACTGCCGTCAGCGAAACCAGGAGCCAGAAACAGTGAAGCGTTCGCAGTGGTCGTCAGCTCGCGCGTCGGTCGGTAGTCGTACAAGAAGATCTGTGTGCCGCCAGTACCGCCGAATTGGATGCCGACATCGACCGTCAGATTGACGAACGCATCCAACCGGATGTTACCGCGTCCGCCGAGCAGGTCGCTCAATTCGCCGATCGTCTGCACTTCGGGCAGCAACTCGGCGAGATCGAGATTGAACTGATAGATGTCCGAGAAGACGGCATCGAACCGCACATGCATGTCGAGCGTGTTGCCCTTCAGCCGTAACGAAAACTTCTGGTCCTGCGGATCGAGGTTGTTGTTGTCGTTGATGCGCAGCGCTCGCTCGATGATCGCTTCAACCTGCTGAATCTCTTCCGTCGAATTCTTCGCCGCCGCATCCAACTTGGCAGCGAAGTCGTCAGCAAAGGTGAAGACTTCCGCCAGCGAGCGATTAATGACGGGCAACGCCGTGTTGTAAAACGGCTCATCCGCCAGCGAGTCGTTGAGGAAGTCGATCCCCGTGCGGATGCCAGTGATGATGTCTTCAAAAGTGATCTGGCTGAAATCGAATGCCGAGCTGAGATCCGGCACCGCAACGACGATGTCCGAGGCCGTGACGGTCCCGGCGGCTCGTGCGGCAGCGAGATCAAACGGGAGCGACGGATTCGTGAGCACCGTCTTCACCGCGCCGCTGCTCAGCAGATCTTGCACATAGATGCCGACTTCCGCGTTGGACGGAATCGGCAAGTCACTGCCGAGACCCGCATTGATCTTGAGTCCGCGAATATGAGCCGACGCGTCGCCCGTGAAGTCGAGATGGATGTTGCTCGTCGCCGTCCCATCCACGATTTCGCCAAAGCTGAATTGCGTGTCGGCGAGATCGTTCGTGGCGACATTGCGATCCAGCACGATCTGCGCACCAGCCGCGACGTGAATGCTGGAACCGCTTCCCGATCCGCCCGCTGTGAGGGAGATGAATCCGAGTTTCGCCGCGACAGACAGATCGGTCACGTCGAGCGCAACCGAGCCTCCGAGATGTGCCTCAGAGATCCCCAGCGTCAGTCCTTCTTTCACTTTGAACGCAGCGTTCGTTGCCGCCGCGACCGCGTTGCGATCCAACACGACATGATGTGTGTCGGTGACGGTCTTGATCTCGTAAGTTTCACCACCGAGCGTCAGGTCGTACCCGACCATGTTGCTGGTGAAAGTGAACGCATTCGATGAGAACAGCTTCGAACCAATCGCGACGTTACCTCCCGTGCCCGCGAACACTTGCCCGTCGAGATCGACATACAGCGAGAGACCGCCGTTGACGTTCGCGCTGATTGCGGCGCGGGCCGTCGTGGACAGCGAGAGTGACTCGCCAATCTCGAACCCGAGGTCGATCGGCGCATCCACCGGCGCGAACGACTGAGAAAACGTCAGCGGAATGCTGAAGACCTGGTTCAATGGATCGAACGTGATCTGCAATCCGCCCGGCAGCACTCCCGCCGCGTTCACGGCGTCCGTGAGCTGTTGCAAGGTCTGCACTCGCTGCAGCTCTTCATGCACGACGAACGGTCGATTCGCGAAGTCCGCGTCGGCAGCCGTTTGCAATTCCAACGTCGTGCTGTTCGTGACCGTCTTGATACCGAACGTGGCCGCGATCTTGCCGTCTCCATCGAGGAACGACAGGAACTTGTTCTGCAGCGCATTCGTGAAGCCGGCACCGCTGGCGGTGAAGCTCTTTTGGTCCTTGGCCAGATTCCCGTTCGTGCGGCTCTTCAAGTCCACACGCGGCAGGTCGAAGTTGATCTTCGAGTAAACACGGTCGTCGAAGGCATCCGCAAAACGGAGAACTTCGTTGAGTCCGGTTTGCACGAACGGAATCTGAGTCAGCAGCGAGTCCGAGTTAGTGACTTCGTCCGCGAGGTAATCGCGGAAGTCCGGGAACATCTGAATGACCTGAGCGACGGTCAGACTCCTGAAGTCCAAGAGCTTGTCGAAGTTCTCTTGCTCAAAGGTGAAGCCGCTCTGGTTCTCGTAAATGACGAACGGGCGGTTCGTGAAACCGGTGTCGGCCGCACCAGTCAGTTCCAGCGTCGTGCTGTTGGTGGCTTTCTTGATGCTGTACGTCGTCACGGCCACGCCGTTGTCGTCGTTGAACGAGACAAACTTGCCCCGCAGGTCGAGTTCATGCACGACGAACGGGCGATTCGTGATGGCCGTGCCGGGCGCCGTCTTGAGTTCCAGTGTGGTCCCGCTCGTGACGGACTTGATACCGAATGTATCGACGATGTTGCCGTTGCTATCGAGGAACGAAACGAACTTGTCCTTCACTGCGCTCGTGAAGTTGGAACCCGTCGCGGTGAGCGTCGTCTTGTTGGCGGCGACCGATCCGCTCACGCCGTTCTCGATGACGCCGTTCTCGATGACGCCGATCAAGTCCGTCCCGGATGTCGTGAAGGTCTTCTGCCCCGCAGCCACCGAACCAGTCGTGCCCGTCTTGAGTTCGACCTTATTGAAGAACCCGCCGCTGACGCGCGCAGTGGGAGTCGGGCCGTTCGTCAGATCGACTCCGGCCAGCGCCGCGTAGACCGGCAGCACCGCATCAAAGCCGTTCCTCTGCGGCTTGAAGGTGAATCCGCCATTCACATACGAAACCGACCCACCGAGATCGACATCGATCGTCCCTTGCTGAGCAGACGCGCTGCCAACGCTGACGGCAATCGGGCCAAAGGTCGCGTCCGCGATGAAGTCCGTGTGAGCCTTCGCAGTCAACGCCAACGTGTTGACATCGAAGCGAGCCTTCCGATCAACCCAGTCCACACCGAGCGTCACATCGATCGCGGAATTGACGTCGATGTCGATCGTCACATCGGAATTGAACTTCAATCCGTAGTCGTCGAACGCATCGCCGAAGTGCAGCTTGGTGCTCTTGGTCTGCGTCGTGGCAATCGCGACGCTCAGGCCGACACCGCGATTGGTCAGCGTGAGGTTGATGCCATCGGCCGGATTCGCGCTGATGGTCGAGATCCAAAAGTTGTTCAAGTACGCGAGCAGACCGCGCAGCGTCGGCGGAGTGATCGGAGCCGGTTGCGCGTCGTGAATGACGAACGCTTGACCCGCGACCGTCTGGTTGGCTGACGAGTTCAATTGCAGCGTGTTGCCGTCAGTCACCGAGGCGATGCCGAACGTCGCCACCGTGTCGCCGTTGCCGTCCACGAACACGAGGGTCTTGCCCACCAAGTCGCTGGTGAAGCGACCTCCGACGGCGGTGAACGTCGTTTGGCCGCCGGTGATGCTGCCGTTCGATCCGCTTCTCAGGTTTCCGGGGTCCGGCAGATTGTTGGGATTGTCCGGTGCTTGCGGTTCCGGCCCAGGCTCACTCCCCATCGGCGGATTGTTAAAGGCGTCGAGCTCGGTCAGGTACGTCTGATAGGCCAGGTAGTAGCTGATGAACTTCCCGGCTCCTGTCAGCTTCTTCGCCCCCAGCAGGTCATCAATCGTGAGATCGGTTCCGGGGATGACATCCACCAGTGAGCTGCCCGCCGTGCGGTTGCCGCTCTTATCGACCGTGACATCAAAGCTCTGATTGAGATCATCAATCTGCCCAGCCAAATCCTCGAAGAGACCCGTGACGAACGTCTGATCGTCGAGGGTGATGTCGAAATTGGTCGGTGGGGAGATGCGGCTGACGGTCGTTCCGTCCGTGAAAATCACGGGAGTCGCCATCGCGGTTCGTTGTGGAACCGACTGATTCACCGCCGCGCCGGTCTTGTTGACTTCGATGCTGACGGTGCCGGTCAGTCCGATGTCTTCAAGACCCCCACCTGTGAGTCCGACTTGTCCCGACCCTTTGATCGCGTAACCGCCCTGAGTGCCTGCCGGTCCGCCCGACGTCAACACCGCGCCGAGAGTTCCATTGCTCAAGGTCAGCCCAACGCCGTTGACTCCGAGGAACGCGCTGATGTTCTCGGCACCAATCAGAAGCTGAGTTTGCTCCCCGACGGTCTGCTTCTCGATGCGGATGTCGCCGGTCAGGTCGATCAAGTTCGCGATGCTGAGTGCGACGTCATCGCCGATGAATGTCGGAGTGTTCTGGCCATTCGCAAAGACGATCGTCACGGGAAGATCGGCACCACCATCTGGGTCGGGAACGTTGATCGTCTCATTGATCGCGCGACCGGTCGTGTTGACCTTCGCCGTCAATGTGCCGGTGAGCGACAGGCCCTCTACGCCGACCAGTTCGGCTGCGCCAGTGACTGAGACCGCATAGCCGTCGGTCGTTGGGAGCGTGTGTGTCGAATCAACCTTCGTCTCGAAGATCACACCCAGTGACGTGTCTTTGATCAGAACACCGACCGGCGATTTCGCTCCGACAACATCCGCTCCGCCACCGATGCCGATGAAGACGTCGAGGTTTGCAGCCGCAGCAGTGATCGTGGTGGTCGTGACGCTGCCGTCGGTCGACGAACTCTTCTCGAAGACAAAGTCACCACTGACATCGACAAAGCCGCCGATACTGAGTGTCGCTTTGCCAAAGACCTGTGGATCATCGACGCCGTCCGCGAACTTGAGTTCGATCGGATCGCCGAGCGTCGGGACATCTTCATCGACAGCGGCTCCGGTGTGGTTGACTCGCGCGGTCAACTTACCGCTGGCCGTTAGCCCGCTGATGCCAACCAGGCTCGCTGTGCCCGTCGTTGTGAAGGCGTACGTCGGGGTAGGTTGGGTCGTCAGCGTTGAATCGAGATTCTGATAAGCGACAAGTCCGAATGAGCCGTGTTGGAGATTGATTCCCGCTTCGTCATCAGTCCCTTGCGACGTCCCGACGAATGCGCTGATGTCGGTTCCGGCGACCGTCACCTTCTCGTGTGTGATTGCGCCAGTGACGTGTGATTCGAACGTCACCAGGAAGTCCCCTTGAGCGGTCGCGAAGTCGCTCAGCCCGACATTCAAATGCCCGCTCGCCTGCGTCACCGCGCCCAGAGACCCGTCCATCGCAAGCGTCTGAGAACCGCTGCCAACCGGAATCGTTATCGGCTGCGCGAGGAAGTCGATCACTGTTCCGTCATTCGCCGGTCGGTTGACCTCGAGCGTAACATTGCTGCTAGTCGCAGTGACGGAGGGCAGTCCCGCGACCGTGCTACTGCTGGCATCCGCCTGGAGCGCGGTCCACGAACGGCCCGGCGTGGCTTGATCGATAGCAACGACCATCGCAAAGTCGATATCGCTCAAGCTCAATCCGAGTTGATCCGCTGATCCGCCATTGAAACCCGCAAACGCATTCACGTCGTGCCCGCCAATGCGCAACACGTTCGCCGAGACCGATGTGCCATCGTCGAGCGTCACGGTTTGAATATCACTTTGCAGCGCAAAGTTGCCGTTGAGGTCCACGAAGCCGGGAATGCTCAGGCCGGCGTTGGTGAAATTCTCGAACCCCGTCAACGAGTAAGTCGACGAATCGTCGCGAGTGACGATCGTGTCCGCCCCGAAGCTGACGACGCCGGTCGTCGAGTCGAAGCGAATCGTGTCGGCCCCGCCCCACCCGTCGATCGACTCGAGTTGCCCATCATTCGCCACCAAGAACTGATCGCTGCTCTGCGAACCGATGAACGCGTAATCCAGACCATCCGCCGAATACGTCAGCGAGTCACTGAGATTCGTGTCGGCATACGACACAGTCACCGAATCACCCGAGATCGTGAAGACCAGACTCCCCGTCACGGCTGAGAAGTCGAGCGTCGTCCCGTCACCACTGCTCCGCTGCAACGAGCCAAAGCCGTCTCCGAAAGTCTGCACGCCCGAAAGCAGCACGCGCTCTTCGAGCGACTCTGCAAACTGGCCGTAGCTCAATTTCGCGGGCTGACCCTTAGGGCGTCCATTCGTGCGTCGCCGATGTCGTAGAAACGGATGATGGAGGCGACGCGAAAAATCGCATAACCAGTTCCTGAATTGCATTTTGGCCCGTCAACTAAAATTCGACCGAACGCCCAGCGATTAGGACGCACTCGGTAAGGAGGCCGTCCAGTTCGCAAGCGGCAAACCGCAAAGGGTTAGCAGAGCCTACTAGTGGAGGGTTTCAAAGCAAGTTGATATTCACCCAAGGGGGTTGCCGAATTTAGAAAACGCTCTTGGCTTGTCCCTGCCGAATCCCAAAGCGCTCGATTACGCTACACTTAATGGGGAGCGCATGATCGCCAACTCGCTGCACCGATCGATTCGCCAGCCTAAATCCATTGAAGACAAACAATCGGCCACCAATCAGGAAGAGGCGGAATGAGCCGGCGGGGCGTTGCCATCGTGCCTCAGCACCCGCCCCTTGGTACAACTCGTCCGCCGGATCCCAAAAGGCACTTGCGGCATCCGAACGCTGATTTGTACGAATTCAGTCGTTAATGCCTGGCTCTTAACAGGCTGTAAAGAATTGCAATGACTGTACACTGTCATAATTGACCCCCAGCCTCCCGCTAGGAATTGGCAGCAAAAACAAGCAGATTTGAGCAAGGGTGTGAGCTAAGTAGTCCAAGCAGAGGATGCCGCCAACTTGGAGCGGCCGCAGTCTGGGAATGTCGAAACTCTCAGAACGCTACTGCCAACGAACGTGCGCTCCCGCGCGGAGATAATTGCGCACATCTGTCAGCGTAAGTCCATATCTGCAATACCACGCACTAATGCCCACATTTCCTATCCGGGATCTGGGTTTAATATCCGAGTAGATTGAGAATCGTTCTCGACCGGTCCGCGAGTACGGCGACTGACGTCACCCAGGCAGCAAGCAATTCAAAGCCTGCCGACAGTTCCTTGAAGATGTGTCACGTTGCCACATGCCGACCTTGTCCCCAATGGTCGGGATGGAATCCCAACCTACGACTACTTGGACCGTTTTCTAGAGGGCATCAATCCAACTCGGGAGTTGCGCGAAGAGGTCGGCGACGAGTTGGTCTCCGGCTTCAGTCGTGCGGGTGTCGTTGGGGTCGGTGTCGAACAGGTCGTTGCCGGCTTGGCCGTTGAGGGTGTCGCGGCCGCTGGCTGAGGAGGCTCGATTGCCGCCGATCAACACATCGGCAAACTCACTGCCGTTGAGCACGTCGTTACCACCTCCACCCAGGAGAGTAACGGGAACAGATGAGAGGCGGGCGTCGAGCGTGTTATTGCCGACTCCGCCGACCAGCACGATTCCCTCGATGGCGGTGACGAAATCCACCAACGCCGACCCGCCAACGGTTACTTGGAGTTTGTTGACAATAAAGTCGGCGTTGCCGGTCTCGTACAAGATGTCGGTGCCGAGACCACCGTCAATGGTATCAACATTATTTCCACCCTGGATGACGTCATTGCCGGAACCGCCTTGCAGCAGGTCGCGGCCATTTGAACCCAGCAGAGTATCATTGCCGTCACCGCCCAACAGTTGAACGGGAACACTCGAACGGCGAGCGTCGAAGAGGTTGTTACCAACGCCACCGCGTAGTGTGATCGCGGAGACATTCTGAACTTCATCGTTGTTGCCAAGCACATTTGACGTGAATTGCAAACCGGCGATGACCACACTGCCATCAGCGGTTTCGACGATCCGATTCGCTCCGGTGCCGCCGTCAATTTGATCGATGCCGGCACTACCGCCGAGGTTGTCGTCGCCCGCTTCGCCCAGCACGGTATCATCGCCGCCTTGGCCATTCAGGCTGTCATTGCCGTCGCCGCCTCGAATTGAATCAGCTCCATCACCGGAGGAGATCGTGTCGGAACCGCCACGGCCGTCAATGACGTCCGCGCCGGAAGTGGTTGTGACTAAGTCTTGACCATTCGAGCCGATGATCGTGTCATCGCCGCCTCCACCTTGGATGGTCACGATGCCGGTATTCGTAAAGGCACTCAAGTCGATGCGGTTGCCACCCACGCCGCCAGCGATCGAAACCGTCTCGATACTGCTGAATAGGTCGGTGGCAATCACCACATCGCCGACCAGCTCCTTCATAGCCGTATTATCGACAAGGAAGTCGGTATTATTTTTGCGACGTGCCGTATCAATACCATCGGCTCCGATGAGCGTGTCGTGACTGGCGCCGCCGTCCAGGAAGTCATCCCCGAAGGATCCGAACAGCACGTCTTGGCCACCGAGACCGTACAGGGTGTCATTCCCTGCTCCGCCGTTTATGACGTCGGCCGCAGACGATCCTGTCAGCGTGTCTGGTCCAGGTCCACCGTTCAGTGAAACACTGAATGTTGCCGCCGACGCATCGATTACGTTCGGGCTGTTGCCTGTCGTAAGCAATGCGGATTCAACTGCGCTAACGACGTCGTCGCCTACTCCGGTTAAGGATGTGTTTGTCAGGGTGAAGTTGGTATCCGCAACTTCCGACAACAGATCCACGGCGGCGCCGCCATTCATGGTATCATCACCCTCGTTACCGGTGAGGGTATCCTTGCCGCCACTGCCCAGCAGTACGTCGTCACCCAGCCCGCCAATGAGAGAATCGTTACCACCTTCGCCGCTGAGGCTATCATTTCCGGCTCCACCGTTGACGATATCGTCACCTTCGCCGGATGAGACGCTGTCGTTTCCAGTTCGGCCCTCGATCACGTCAACGCCCGAGCCAGTCGTGATGCTGTCCGAACCCTCGGAGCCCAGTACGGTATCATTGCCGCCACCGCCCTCAATCACCGCCACGCCGGTATTAGTGAACGCCGCGAGATCAAACCGATTGTTGGTAAGACCACCAATCAGCGTGACCGTTTCGATACCAACTAACGAATCGAACGAACTCACCGCCGTTGCGACGATTTCTCGCAGCTCTGTGCTGGTGACTTCGAAATTGAAGTCATTCTTGCGGCGAGCACGGTCAATACCGGCACCGCCGTTGAGCGTGTCGTTGCTCGCACCGCCGTCGAGTGTGTCGTCGCCGTCACCGCCGTCCAGCGAGTCGCGGCCACCAGCACCGTAGAGCAGGTCATTGCCGGAGCCGCCATTCACGGTGTCGTTGAACGACGAACCGGTCAGGACGTCTTTACCATCGCCGCCGTTGAGCAGCACCGGGAAGCTGGCACCCGACGCATCAATGACGTTGACACCGGCCCCGCCGGTTAACTCAGCGAACTCGAGGCCGCTCAGCACGTCCGTTCCGAGACCTGTCAGTGACGAATTCGTCAGCACGAAGTTGACGTCGCCGGTCTCAATCAACCGATCGTTACCTGTGCCGCCGGTGATGGTGTCGCTACCCAGACCCGCCGTGAGCGTGTCATTGCCCACGCCACCCACCAGCAATTCGTCGAGTGAACTGCCCAGCAACATATCGTTACCCACATCACCGTGGACCTCGATGGTCTTCGTGAAGGCCGCGCCCGATCCGGTCCTCACCACGGTGACGGAGTCATTCGCCAAACCCGCATGGACAATCACTTTCGAACCGCTGATGCCCGAGAATGGTACTTCAATGGTATTATTATCCACGCGGTTTGCGCCTGCCACATTGATCGCAATGGTGTGCGTGGTCTCTGTGATGACGAGCACCTGACGGCTGAGATCAACGTTCACTGTCAATTGATCGATCAACCCTGTGTCCGTCGTCTCAGTCACCAGCAGGTTGCCCGAAGCCAGTGTCACACTGACGCCAGCCACCGAGACTTCGATATTTTGCGTTTCGGTACCACCTGCGCCATCATCCGCCAGGATCGTGACTTCGTAAGTGTTGTTGGCACCGGAATCGGTAGGAGTCAGAAAATTCGGTGCGGTAATAAAGCTCAGCTTTCCGTCAGTAGTAATCTGGAATTTACCAGCATCCGCTCCGCCTGAAATGGAGAAGGTCAGAGCATTCCCGCCTCCCGTGGCAGTGACGGTTGTCACCGCAGTCGTCTTTTCTCCGATGATAAAGCTGGCCTCGGAAGTAAAGACCGGGGCACTACCGCTTACCGAGGAAAGCGTCACGTCGTTGCCAGTGCCTCCGTTGTAAATCACGGAAGCAGAGAGCTTTGAACCCAACGCGTTCGCAATCGGAAGCCCCGCGAACTGACCGCTGACTTCGTCCTCTAGATCGTTCGTGATGAGCGTGATCTTGTCGGTCGTCGAGAGGACGAAGTCGTTGATCGAGGTGGCGTTAAGGGTGGCCTTCGAATCGATCGTTAGCGTGCCAGTCACGTCAATTGTGTCGAATTCACCAGCCTTCGTGCCACCCACCTGGAAGTTGTAGCTCGAGTTTGCCGCAAACGTGGTATTGCCAATCAGCGAGATCGAAAAGACGCTGGATTGATCAAGCAGTGCGCTGATCGTGATTGCTCCGCCAGTGGCACTACCGATCGTTAACGACTTTGCCGTTACCTGGTCCAACTCCGCGTCCGTCAAATTGAGGCGGCCAACGGTCTCGGTACCCAGGTTAATCTTGCGACCATCGCTGGCCGGTTGCAGTATCACCTTTGACGATGTGCTGGCATCGACTGGACCGGTCAAGCTCATCGCATTGGCCGTGAGCGTGACGGCCTTGATGCTGTGCACGCCCGCGCCACCCACGGTCAACGTGCCGCCAGAAGCAGTGAGCGAGATCGTTCCATTACCGCTCGCGTTGCTGACGCCTCCGTCGGCAATCGTGATTGAATCGGCGGCTATTAGAATGATGTCTGAAGTACTTTGGACGCCGGAAGTGCTGGTGTTGATCGACGCATCATTAGAGGTCAACGAGATCGTCCCGCTGCCATCCGCATTACCGACGCCACCATCTGAAGTCGTGATTGAAAGTTCTGCCGATATAGTAATGGCAGCATTGCTTTGAATGCCGCTGCCTCTGGCGCTGATAGACCCGCTCGTCGATCTGAGTGAAAGCTTACCAGTTCCTGAGTCATTATTCCGAACGCCATTATCGATAAAACTCATCGACCCGACGGACTCGACGGTAATGTCACCATTGCTCAGGATACCGCCGCCGGTGGAGTTAATTCCTCGATCACGTGATGTGATCGAGATACTCCCCAAACCGCTTGTATTCCCGACACCTGCAGCTTCGATCGTCACATCACCGAAGCCATCAATGGAGATGTCACCGCGGCCCTGAACGCCACCACCGCCGACCGCGATCGCGCCCTTCGATGACGTCAAAGTGACCGTTGGCGATGCTTTGGAATTCACGACGCTGATACCACCAGCACCGATGGAGATTCCATCCGGAGCCGAGAACAACACATTTCCGTTGCTTGCTACACCGGCGGAATCAATCGTGGTCGAACCACTGGTCGTCGTGACAGAGACGTCACTTGTTCCGCTCGTGTTGATGGCGGACGACAATGTGATTGAGTCCGCGGCCACGACGGTGATCTTTCCTGCCGACTGGAGCCCACCGCTCGTGACCGTAATTCCCGCTTGCTTTGAGGTGACAGACAAGTCTCCCGAGCCCGAGCTGTTATTGATTCCGCTGCCACCCACCGTGATTGCGCCGGGAGCTTCGACGATGATCGCACTCTTGCTTTGAATTCCAGATTGAGAAGCCTCCAGTGTGCCTGCGGACGTTGTCACTGAAACCTTACCGCTGCCGCCGATGTTGCTGATGCCACCGTTCGTGACAATTACGGAATCGTTGGCGACGACCATCACATCGCCACGCCCCACAAGTCCTGCGCCCCCGATAGTCACTCCTGCCGCTGTCGATGTCAGCGAAACCTTAGCGCTATTGCTCGTCTCTACCGACACGCCGCCGTCCGTCAAAGTGACAAGTCCCTTTCCGACCACTGTGACATCCGCTGATGACTTCACGCCGCTGCTGCTAATGGCGACAGCGCCGGTGTCAGAGGTGATGCTGAACGTGCCCGTTCCGGAACTGTTGGTTGCGCCACCTTCCTTCACAACGATGGCTCCACTCGCATGCAGCGCTACAATGCCCTTCGATTTCAAGCCGGAATTCTGAACAGTCAGTGCTCCCCCGGTGCTGGTCAGCGTGACATCTCCAGTGCCCGACGTATTATCCAACCCGGCGATTTTCGAGACCGAACTAACGGCGAAGCTGCCACCTTGAGTGACGGTGACTGCTCCAGCAGTTTCCACCGCGATTGTGGACACCGCCATATCCGAGTCGGTTAGCGTCACCGCTCCGACGGCGCGGATCTCAACGGCACCAGCCTTAAGTGCTGCGGCAGTGCCATCCACCCCGCCTTGGGTCCATAGGCTGAGGTAGGTGACGGTTGGCGTATTAGCTAAATCAATATCACTGCTCACGGTGATTGCGCCGCTTGTGGCAGTTCCAATCTCCAGGAAGCCCGCCGTGATGAAGTCGAGTTCCGCGTCGGTCAGGCCGAGTGTTCCGGCCTTATCCGCGCCACCCAGATTGATGAGCGTCCCATCCGTTTGTGGGGCCAGTGTGACGCTGCCTTCGCCGACGTTGATAACCGTGCTGATGTCGATTGAGTCAGCGACCAACGTCACGGTTGCGGCCTGCAGCGTCGTGCCACCAGGCACTTCGACCGAGATCGACTCCGCCTTCGCCGTGAAGGCCAACTTGTCCAGCAGAGTCTCCAGAACGGTGATGGAGTCTGTCCCCAGCCTGGCGTCGATCACAATACCCGTGTTGATTTCGCTCAGCGGTATTGTCAGCGTTCGATTGGAATCCGACAGCGCAGCACCGGTGATCCCCGAGATGTCACTCGCAACGAAGGACTCTTTGCTGTCAGTCACAACCAGGTTCTTGCCTGAGGTACTGACCGTGAGCGAGTTGCTCTTCCCGGTATTGTCCGCGTCCTCAACCGTCAACACTCCGCCGATCAGCGAAACATGCAAAGTCGGTGTAGCCGTGGTCGAGAACGTATCGACGGAGCTGTAAGTCGTACCAGCGCTGTTAGTGGCGTATGCTTTGAATGAATAACCACTGCCGGACGACAAGCCGGTGACGTTGGTGGTGAAGACACCCGTCGTGCCCGTCGCAGTGACCTTGGTCACTCCCGTACCACCGATGAGGGGGTCAGCGTTCACGGAAGTCAGCGAGTAGACCACACCACGTTCCGTGACGGCCGCGCCTCCATCGGCGGTCACGTTGCCCCCCAGGGTGGCTGTAGTACCAGTGATACTTGCACTGGTCGGCGACGTAACTGTGGGAGCAGCGGCCACATTACCTGCGTTCAAAAAGAGGATATGAACCGCCCCTCGATTTCGACCGCCGGTATCATCCTTGTAAGCACCAACAGCGAGATCAACCATGCCATCGCCGTTCAAATCGCCGACGTTGGCCACAGAAGTACCGAACGAATCATCATCATTGAGCGTTGGACCGCCACCTGTGTCGCTGGCGATCTTGGTCGAACTCTTCACCGTCCCATCGCTGTTCAGCAACAGCACATGCACTGCTCCACGATCAGGGCCGTTGGTGTCGTCGTAGTCGGCACCGACCACCAAATCGGTGACGCCATCCCCATCCAGATCACCGGCGCCGGTCACGGCAACACCGAATGCATCGCCTTCGTTAAGGGTTGGTCCGCCGCCTGTGTCGCTGGCGATCTTGGTCGAACTCTTTACCGTCCCGTCGCTATTCAGGAACAAGAGGTGGACTGCTCCACAATCCGTGCCATTGGTGTCATCGTAGAGAGCTCCGACCGCCAGATCGGTCACGCCGTCTCCGTCGACATCGCCAGCGTTGGCTACGCCGACACCGAACGAATCACCGTCGTTAAGGGTTGGCCCGCCACCCGTGCCGTCCGCAATCTTGGTCGAACTCTTTACCGTCCCATTGCGGTTCAACAACAGCACGTGCACTGCACCTCGATAATCACCACCGGTGTCGTCTGCATCCGCTCCAACAGCCAGATCGGTAACGCCGTCTCCATCCAGATCACCAACACTGGTCACTGCGATACCAAAAGAATCACCATCGGCGAGCGTTGGCCCACCGTTTGTTCCGCTGGCGATCTTCGTGGAACTCTTCACGGTTCCATTGCTGTTCAGTAATAGCACATGCACTGCGCCGCGATAATCCCCGCCGGTGGCGTCAGCATTGGCTCCAACCGCCAGATCGTTCACGCCGTCCCCATCCAGGTCTCCCAGGTTCGTCACGGAAACGCCGAATTTGTCGAAGTTCGCGAGCGCCGGTCCGCCGCCGGTGTAACTCCCGATCTTTGTGGAAGTCCTTACCGTTCCGTCTGAATGCATCAACAGCACGTGCACAGCACCACGCAGGTCGTCGACGCTGGAGTCATACGGAGCTCCAGCAGCGAGATCTGTGACACCATCTCCGTCCAGATCGCCCACACTTGTCACTGAGAAACCGAATTCATCGTCGTTAGCTAGCGTCGGTCCACCATCAGTGCCGCTCGCAATCTTCATCAGGGCGACAATCGTGCCGTCAGTCGGTGCGGTGATAGAGAAGGCGTAATCCTCAACTTCACCGTCAGTGGCGGACCCAGTCGAATTCTGCCCCGCTGCGTCAGTGCTCAAGCGAAACCGTGCGTAGGTTTGTCCCGCCGAGCCGACTGGAATTGCTGGAAACGCCAGCGTTACTCGTCCGTCCGTCGTTCCCGTCGCGACCGTGGCTTGAACTCGCTCCGTCGCGTTGTCAAAGACGCCGTCGTAGTCGAAGTCAATCCAGCCCGACAGCTTCGCTGCACTGCCAGTCGTATTCGTGACCAACAGCGTGACTGTCGCAGCCGTTCCCTCGGTACCGGTCAGTTGAAGCGAATTCAGCACACCATCTTCGTCATCGCTACCGCCGCTGGTGAATTGGTCGTCCGCATTGGCTTGCGCGTTCTGCAGCGTGCCGTCTTCCGTGCCATCGACCGAATTCCCCAGGAACAATCCTGCAACCACCGTATGACTCGGTCCACCATTGGCCGATGTGGTCTGATAGTCCCCTTCGTCAGTTCCGGCTCCCGTGTCCGGCGCATCGCTGTAATCCACGGCTGGTGGAGCAGCCGTCGTGAAGGTCGCGACGCTGGTGTAGGTTGTGCCCGAGCTGTTGGTCGCATAGGCCTTAAAGGAATAACCGCTGCTTGCGGTGAGTCCGGTGACGTCCACAGTGAAGACGCCAGTTGTGCCCGTGCCAGCGACCTTCGTCACTCCAGTGCCGTTGATCAGCGGGTCGTTATTGGCGGTGGTCAGCGCATAGACCACGCCGCGTTCGGTAATCGCCGCACCGCCGTCAGCACTGACATTGCCGCCAAGCGTCGCAGTGGTAGCAGTGACACTAGCGCTCGTCGGCGAGATCACCGTGGGAGCGACAGCCTCAATCGCAAAACTGTCGTATTGGAAATTGTCGACGGCGAGATAGTTCATCGCAAAACCGGTCTGAGCCGCGAGCACAAACTCAATCGTGTCGATGTCCGTGGTCGCGAAATCGGTTCCCGAAAGATCGATGTGGTGCCAGTAACCGCCGGGACCAGTATTTCCGGTCTGTGCAGGAGTGCGTGCGGTATCCACCACATTGGCCGAAACGACCTGCACGTTGTTGAGTTTTCCAATCAACGTGTAGTTCAGCCCCACCGTCCCCAGCGTGTCGGTGGCTCCTCCGTAAACCGTGTTGCCACCATCGTTCGATGGCCACACATCAAAGCTGCTGGCGCGAAAGACGTAGTTTGCGGGGGCCTGGATTCCACCCACATTGGTACCGGGCGTCCGCTCGTCGGCACCAAACACCGAATCCATGTAGCCGGGAGTCGCGGGACTGGCATTTCCAGTCAGAGGTGCACCCAAATCGGTGCCACTTTGAATGGACATCGGGCTCGTTACCGTCCAGGTCTGACCAGAACTGGAAAACGAGGTCGCGGAAACCTTCGACTCAAAATCGTATGCCGCAACCGAAAGTAACGCACGCTCTTCGAGAGATTCACCGCAACCCACGCTGACACTGAAAAGTCCCCTCATCCGCTGCTGAGATCGAATTCTGTTCTTTGAACTCGCTCGCCGAGACGCACGACGATGAGGCAATGACAACTGCTGCTGAACTCGATCAAGCCATCGGGACAAGAACATGGGCGGCCCTCTTCGAAGACAAATCAATCATGAACTAAACAAACGTTGCCAATTTTCGGTTAGCCACAAACAGCGTTCCTGCCTGCCCAGCCCGAGTCAGCCGCGGGTGAAGCGGCACCCAAGAGTCAACAACGCAACCTCAACTCTTTGGGACAGTGATTTAGATGGCTATCCAAATCCGAAAACAAAACAACATATTCAAGACAATTCGGACAGTTTTTAAATCCGGGACACGGTCAAGAAAACGCTGCCTAATCTGCGACGGTCCGGTGGGGAACGTCTTTCCCAAGGGTGAGACCGCGACTGGCAAGTGGCACGTCCTAACGCTTGAGCTGGTTGTGCAAGCGCGGCGTATGCGTTCCACTCCGCGCGGCCCTCAAAGCGCATTGCGGGTATTGGCAATCCTCTGGATTCAGAAAAGAATTGGTGGAGTGCCAAACTCTTCGATTTTTCTGGCGAACGTCCGCAGGCATTCTTGAGACGTGACCGCCCGTCTATAAATTCAAATCTGTGGGTATGGCTGAGCAGAGCCAATCGATCCGGCCGGCAATTCAACGGGGTATGCCACTTTGAATACAGCTGGTTCAGTGACAACATGGCTGCGAGCGTTGGAGAACGGGGACCACGATGCCGCCCGGGAGCTGTGGGAGCGCTACGCCGCCGCTATGCGTGGCGTCGCCAAGCGACGACTGCGCCGGCAGAAGCGACATGACATCGTGGATGAGGAAGACATCGTCGTCAGTGCGTTCGCAGCCGTGTGCTTGGCGGCTCGCGATGGACGGCTCGCGAACATCGCCAGCCGAGATGAACTCTGGGGCATGCTGATCGTCGCCACCCAGCGCAAAGCTGGACAACGAGTGCAGTACGTCAACGCCGGAAAACGAGCTCAGATTTCGCTGCTCGAACAAGAAGTACGCGACCAGGAAATCGGTTCGCGGCTAGAGCGACTGACTTGTGAGTCTCCAACGCCGGAGGTTCAAGCACTGCTCGCGGAGCAAGCGGATCTACTGCTAGCCCGGCTGGCAGACCCAGACCTGCAAGCCATCGCCGTGCTTCGTCTAGCGGGCTACACAAATGATGAAATTGCCGCCGAGATGGGTCTCTCGCGCCGCACCACGTTCCGCATGCTGGCTCACATTCGAACGTGCTGGAAAGAGTTCGACATCACCGCCGCTGAAAGTTCGAACTGACAATTTCTGGCACGCAGGGCAAATGTTTCTGAATCCAAGCTGTGGGAGTTCGGGCCAATGAATCTCCAGCATGGTGAGGGCTTCATGGCAGGACAGTTCGAACAGTTGAGCGAAGAGCGGCAGCGACGGATCATTGAGATCTGCCGCGAGTACGAAGAGTCGCGTACCGACATCACGCCGCCAGCGATACTGCAATTCCTCGAACGAGTGCCCGACGAGGAACGTAACGAAGCATTGCTGGAACTGGTTGCCATTGACGTCGAGCTACGTTTGGCCGCGCACGAGAATGTTTCGGTCGAGGATTACGTTCGCCAGTTTCCCGACCATGCCGAGTTGATCGGCAGCACGTACCAGGAGGTCGTTCAGTCGTTATCAGCGGATGGTACCTCACGCGCAGCAACAGGGACGGCTCAACGTCTGGGCGGCTTCGTGATCGTGCGTGAAATCGGTCGCGGCGGGATGGGTATCATCTACGAAGCTACGCAGGAGTCCTTGCAGCGTCGTGTTGCCTTGAAGGTCTTGCCGAAACACTCACAGTTGGCGGGGACGACACAGCAACGGTTCGATCGTGAGGCCAAAGCGATCGCCAGGTTGCACCACAGTCACATTGTGGAAGTCTATAAAACAGGCGAGCAGGATGGAGTGCGCTACTTTGCCATGCGGCTGGTTGATGGTGAAGGACTGCACCGCATTATTCGACAACTGCGATCTGCTCGGTCTGAAGACGACCAATCGAATGGCAGTCCGCAAACATCCCACCCGACCGGTACACCAGTTGGTACGCAGAGCGATGATACTCCAATCACCGAGCCAGCGACTGTTCAGGCTGGACCTCGCAAGAGCTCTCACGCCGAGAGTTGGCGGTTCAGCGAGGTTGAGCGTTGGCGTTTCGTCGCACGGGTTGGCCAGCAGATTGCTGAGGCTTTGCACTACGCACACTGCGAAGGCGTGATTCATCGAGACGTTAAACCATCGAACATCATGCTCGATGCGCGAGGCGAGGCTTGGCTAACCGATTTCGGCTTGGCCAAGCTGGCACAGGATGAGACCGGTGAGAACCTCACCGAGCATGGTGATGTGGTCGGCACTTTGCGATATCTGGCCCCGGAGATTCTCCAAGGACACGCTGACAGTCGCAGTGACGTTTACAGCTTGGGCCTGACCTTGTTTGAACTGGTCGCATTACGTCCGGCATTCGACACAACCAATCGCGATGCTTTGTTGAGCCAACGACTCACCGCCGAAGCTCCGCGTCTCGAATCTGTGGCCCCCGGCCTGCCACGTGATCTACAGACGATCATTCAGAAGTCGATCGATCGCGAGCCGTCTGGTCGCTATCAGACAGCCAGTGAATTGGCTGACGACCTGACACGCTTCCTTAATGATGAGCCCGTTCATGCGCGCCGCCTTTCTGCGAGGGAGACGTTTTGGCGCTGGGCACGTCGCAACAAAACGCTGGCGACATCGTTGCTGATGACAATGACGATGCTGGTTGTTGGCATCGCCACATCCTTGAGCGCGGCGTTCTATTTCCAGTCACTGGAATCTCAGCAGCGCATGCTGACGCAAGAGAAGGGACAGCTCGCCGAGAAGAACAGCAATCTCGCTGCATCTAATGCCAAACTTGCAGACGTGGCTCAAGAAGAACGCGACCGCGCCACGGCAATGGTTTCCGACGTGTTGACTGAACAGGGTCTGCGAGCTGTGGACGATGGCCGAGATCCAGTGGCCTTGCTGTTGTTTGCTCACGCCGCGGCGAAGACTGAGTCCTTTGATACAGAACGCACGAGAAAAAGTCTGGTACGGTATCATCGCTTGAGCGGCCAGATGGCGCGACCAATTGCAATACTTAACAATGAAACCCGGATCGATCGTCTCTTCGTCCATCCCAGTAATCGATATGTCCTGGTGCGGCCATTTACCGACTATCCCACAATGATTTGGGACATTGCGACGGCAGAGCCTGTGAAGCTTCCACCATCTCTATTGTCCGCCCATAGTCTCGCCTGGTCTCTTGACGGAAAATTGCTGGCTGTGGGTGGGGAAAGTCGGGTTACGTTATTGCCATTCCCTGAGTGTCTGCACTCGCCGAGTGAGAGCGAGTTGAAGGCTCTCGACATCCCTGCGCTTTCCGGCAAGGTAGTGCGGCTTGAGTTCGACCCCTCAGGAAGATTTCTGGCGATGTCCGCGGCGGACTTCGTTCGGGTTTGGGACTTGGAGGACGAGGGTTTTGTCTGTCCTCCGCTGGCGCACGGCGCTTTGGTTGCAGGAGTTCTGTTCAATCCCAGTCTGCGTCAGTTGGTCGTCTTCGGAAAGCCCCAGAACTTTAACGTTTTCGAATTGGGAGAATCGGGAACGTCCCCCAGCAGTAACTCGGCGCCAATTGTGTCAGGAAAGCATGAATTCTTCTGGGACGGTTGGAATTACTGCGCGCCGTGCTTGGTTCGGGGAGGGAAGGGTTTGCTGACCTCTCCCTCAGAGAATTCGGTCCAAGTCTGGGATCTGGAACTCCGCAAGGCGGAGAACGAATTGGTTCTGCCTGGCTTGTCCGGTGCTCAAAAGCTCGAACCTCTGGGAGATAACGAGGTCTTCGTGGTTGGAGAAAGACCTCGAATTCTCTCTGTGGCTGAACCCCATCAGACACAAGTTCGATTCGACCCCTCGATTGTTCCGAGAGCCTGCATGACCGCGGCTTACAACCCGCGCAGGGACCAATTGTTTGTGGGGTTCATGGATCAGAACAACGAACTTTGGACGGTGCGTCCGTGGCGCCCGCTGCCATATGCTGCGACTGGCACCAATGGCTGTATCAGTGCCTGGTTCTCTCCCGATGGAAGCCATCTTGTGACAGCAAATCTCAAGGGCGACATTCTGCTCTTGCGGATGGCTTCTACCCAAGACTCCCATCCAATCGCTGAACCATCGCGAACGTCATCAATTCTGTCGTGGAAGCAAGGTCACCCGATCCTGCAACGCGACTCGCATGACTTCTCCGTAACCCTGGATGCCAAGGTGCATCACGCGGATTTCAGCGCCGACTCGCGCTACCTGGCGGTGACCTCTGACAAAGCGACTGCCAAGGTCTATGACCTCCAGACGCGTCAGTTGGTGGGATCCTTACCACCCAGCCCGCGATCTGAGTTCTTGAGTATCGTGCGTCCTTTGTTTCTCTCCGATAGTGAGCAACTCGCCGTTGACGTGCGTCAAACGCAAACAACTCGCCACTTGGAAGTCTGGAACTGGCGGTCCGGGCAGCGCCGCCAGGTATTAGAATGGCAAATCGCGGAGCAGGGATTTGCCTATTTGCCTCAGACCAAGCCGACCACGCAAAGACAAACTCTACTGGTCCTCACCGGCGCTCGCGGAGCGTCCGCGTTTCTCTTTGATCTGAAGACCGAAGGTGAAATCACGTCAAAGCGAATTCAGGACTCCAGTATAAACCGCTGGCAAGACATCAGTCCCGATGGTCGTTGGGTCGGAGGGCACCTTGAGAGTAATCAAAATCTCGCCGTGCTACACAATGTAGACACTGATACTCGCGGTCAGGAATTTCAGCATTCCTCGATCTACAATGTCATGTGCTTTTCGGTCGATGGCACACGACTCGCCACAAGTGATCGCGGTGCGTCAGTGAGCGTTTGGGATGCCACGAAAGGAACGAAGCTAATCGGTCCTCTGCCTCATTCGGGAATGGCGGAACAACTCGAATTCTCGTCCGATGGCCGATATCTATTAGCGATTTCTCAAGATATGACGGTATCAGTTTGGGATCTCTCGACAGGTCGGTTGGCGGCGCCACCCTTCGCCGGTCAAGTCGATGTGACGGCCACTTTTCGGCCAGGACACGATCAGGTCCTCATCCTTGATCGCAACGGCTGGTTTCATGTTTGGGATTGGAAGAGTTCGACACGCTTGTGGCCATCCTCACGCTTCTATTCCGGTCACGGAGACCTTTGGTCTCAGGTTCGCACTCTCACGGTGACCAGGGATGGCCACTATGCCGCCGTTAGCGGCGAAGGCGCGACAAATGTCATCGACTTGAACGCTCTGGATGCTCCGGACACCGCGCTCAGTAAGGACCTGATCACCGAAGCCGAACTCCTCTCCGGCCATCGCCTCACCGAAAATGGTGTCGCAGTGAAGCTCACCGCAGAAGAGTACCTGCAGCGCATCAAGACCATGCGATAGCTCTCGCCGAGAACCGAACGACCGATTCGGGATCCATCGAACAAAGGGCCAAGATCGCCATGGAAGGCTCGGGCGGTCTTGATCTCTAGTCGGAGAAGATGTCACCGCTTTGTCGCCAAGGCCAGATACAAACGACCGAATATGAAGCACGCCCTTGGATTGGCCGTTTCCGATTAGCCTTATTGCGGTTCTGAATACTGAAACACCACGCAGCGATTGGAATTTCACAACCTATTGCCGCATAGACAGTTAAAAGATCGCTTTCGAGATCGCTCGATTAAAATTCTGAATTCCCCCCGCCTCCATCATAAAGCCCGACTTGCGATCATCGTAACTCGGGCTTTTTCGTTGGCTCGAGCCGATTAGGATCCAATCTTATACGCTTCGCAGAAAAT
>CAYLTY010000100.1:0-28309 GCA_964386705.1 uncultured Planctomycetaceae bacterium | reverse complement strand
CGGAGCGGAAAATGGGGAGCAGGTCAGTGGCGTAGACAGGGGAAGTTGCTGATTCAGCATAGCGCCGCGGTGCTGGCATGTTGGTGGCGGCAAAAAGAAACGGCTGCATGTGAGGGCATGCAGCCGTTCAAGGTGGGCAATGAGGGACTCGAACCCCCGACATCTACTTTGTAAGAGTAGCGCTCTAACCAACTGAGCTAATTGCCCGGCGCTGGAGCGGGGACGCTCGCAGGCTGTGTGTTCATAGTCGCGTTTCAGGGCGGCGACTAGTGGGTTTCGTGGGACTGTGTCGTGGAGCGGTTCTCGATTTCGCGGTTCACGCTGTTCATGGTCCAGGCGGCGACGATCGACATCGCGAATAGCGTGTAGATGAACAGCAGCGACAGCATCTTGCCGATCGCGCGACCGGCGACGACATCGTCGTTGGCGAACTCTCGCAGTTCGGCGTTGTTAAACAACGGCTCGGTTGAAGCTGCCGCCGTGCCATGACCCTCAACGTGTGCGTCCGACATTTCTCAGTTCCGAGTAATGGTTCTCAAAGGACCCTGTCCTGTGCGGATATTGGAGAAACCGGGCGATGATGTCGAGGCTGTTCGCGGCCTCATTTTCAGATGTGGGAGAACTGGTCGCGCACGGGCTGTTTCCGGCTGGCTGAGCACGTGGCTAATAGCTGCGACCGCATGGCGGTCAAGAATCGGGTGCGGATCCGCCCCGTAAAAATCCCTGATCCTGAGTTGAAGAAGATGGTGGTGGATTCCTCGCGGAATCCGATGATCTTGCTCCAACTCAAACCCCCTCATCCGGCCTGACGGCCACCTTCTCCCCCTTGCGAAGGGGGAGAAGGACTTAGGCGCCGTTTCAACTTTGCTGTGGCTGGTCGCTGGGCAATCGAGGGTTGGTTGGGATGCGTGCGGGCGTGGCCGGGCTGCCGGTGCCGGAGAACCAGCTGATTTTCTGGTTCCGCATCGCGTACCAGGCATCTTCCGGGGTGGCGGCAGCTGCTGAGGAGGTCACAGGCGGTTCGGGGCGTGATTCAGGTGCGGCGGTCAACGAGGGCTGAGCGGCTGGGGAAGTCATCACTGCGGCGGGAGGCTGCAGGCTCAGCCGCGTGGTTTCGCACTCGAAATCGCTTTCGATGTCGCTCAATTCGCCGCGCGAGATGTCGTCCAGCGTCGAGCGGATTTCGCCCAGAACGATGCAAACGAGTTCGCGAATCGGGTTATGGACCAGCAACGTCCAGACGAGGTCCCAAGGCCAGCAGAAGATCCAGCCGAGAACTCTGCTGACATGCCGCCGAGGGTCCGGTCTCAGGACCGCTTCGGCGTCGTAACGGTCCGAAGAGGAACTAGAACCTGTAACCATGTGCGACGAATTCCTTCCAGACGGGCTTAAGATCGGGGGTTAGAGTTCTGCCGCCCCGAGCTGCTGCTTCTGCACAGACAGCAGCCCAGTGTGAGTAACGTTGTTGCACTTCGCCGGATGTGGCGACAGTGGCTTGAGCGCGAAAGAACGAGGCGGTGTTGAGAAGAGCTCGCGGATGCAGCCATTCGTCGCGGCGGCGTTCGTAGGTCAGCCGGATCTGTCGCACGTACAGCCACCACCGGAACGTGGCCCAGCCGAGGCCCAGAATGAGGTATGAGCCGATGGCCGCGAGGATGCCGCCGTAGTACGTCTGGACGAAGGCTGCGAAGCCGAGCCTCTGCAGGCTGTCGAGACCGATGCTGTCCCATTGGCTGGGGAAGAAGCCGATTCCGGCAATGAGCGACAGGACGCTGAGCACGGCGGGGCCGACCTGGTCCTGGCTGACAAACCAAATGACCAGTCCGGACTGGACGACGATCAGCGTCCAGAACCAAAAGGCTTCGATGTTGATGTTAGTAAGCTCAGGCCACATGCCCGCTACCTCGCTGGGAACTGAGTCACAGAACTTCGTGCTCTACTGGACTGCTGAGCCTAATCAGCTACCCGACGCGGGTTGCTGAGGAATTTTCATTTCGCGGGTTGAAACGAGTGTCTTTTGTCGGGAATGGCCGTCAGTCACTGATCGCGAACTTGCCCGGAGCGGCGGGTACGGCATGAGAGGCGTTCTGTGCGCGTCAGGAGTCGGTAAGCCAAAAGAAAAAGCCCCTTGCAGAACACTCTGCAAGGGGCTTTTCAGCATTCAAATTGCTGCGACCGAACTTATCGCTCAGTCCTCGTCGATCGCGCCCAGCGGGCCGTGATCGATGCAGTCTTCGTCGTGCCAGAGCGGCAAGCCTGCGGCGTACCGTGCGGCCAAGGTGAAGACTTTCTGCTCAGAACCAGGTTTGGCTGACGTCGGCTCAGAAGGATCGATTCCAAGTGCTTCATAGTCGATGTCCGGCAGCACGCCTTCAACGTCGTCGCCGTCGATAGTCTTGGATTCGAAATCAGCTTCGTACTCGTCTACGTCAAGATCCATGTCGAAAGCCATTAGTGATTGCTCCATGGAACAAAAAAGGGGAATTCGCAAAAGCCAGCAGTGTTACTCGCGATACGTTCGCAATCAGCGCTGGATGAGAGGCTACATTCTGGTGCCGGTAGAGGTTGGGGTTCGTGCAAGCAACTCGGCAACGAACAGAACCGGCACGTGGGAAGGAAACTTCAAGGTGGGCTGTGTTTGGTGGGATTTTTGAATTGCTGGATTTAGAAGTCAACGAAATTCTCGGAAACTTCCCATCGGAGAGATCAGGCCAAAACCGCTCAATTACGACGAATTTCGGAACATTTCACCAAGGTCGCGGGAAGGCGCTAACCAAAGCGGTTGCCAGTTGCCCACTTTGCCATCAATCAGGCAGCTTTTGGGGCCGTCCGACCTGATAGCGTTTGAGCTTGCGATCGAGCGTAGAACGTTCGATTCCCAAGATATGGGCCGCTAAGGATTTGTTCCAATTCGTGCGTTCGAGGACAGCTAGGATATGCTCGCGCTCCAGCTTGTCGAGCGAAACATCTCGGTTCATGGAGATGATTTCCGGGGCCGGTTCGGATGCTGTCGGTGAGGCAAAAGAGGCTGGCGCGTTGACGGCGGAAAGCTGAATATCCGTAGCTTCGATGAATTCGCCGCGAGACAGGATCACAGCACGCTCAATTGTGTTCTCAAGCTCTCGCACGTTGCCGGGCCATTCGTAGCTGCCGAGTTTCCGCATGGCGTCTTCCGAGAAGTCTTGAATGCGACGTCCGACCTTCGCCGTGAACCGCTTCAGGAAGAAAGACGCCAGGATCGGGATGTCCGACGCGTGCTGACGAAGTGGCGGAACCGCGATCTCCACGACGAACAGCCGGAAGAAGAGATCTCTCCGAAAGGTTTTTTCCTCAATGGCTTTTTCGAGGTCCCGATTTGTCGCTGCAACGACACGGACATCGACCTGAATGGGCGTGCTGCCCCCCACTCTTTCAAAAGGGTGCCCTTCCAGAACACGCAGGAACTTGGCCTGGATCGCGAGGCTCATTTCGCCGACTTCGTCGAGGAACAACGTGCCGCGGTTGGCCTGTTCAAACTTGCCAATCTTGCGTCCGACAGCTCCCGTGAACGAGCCCTTCTCATGGCCGAACAATTCGCTTTCCAGCAACGATTCGGAGAGAGCGGCACAGTTCATCGTGACGTACGGGCCATTGCGACGGTCGCTGCCGAAATGGATGGCTCGCGCCACCAGTTCTTTGCCAACTCCGCTTTCGCCGCGAATCAGGGCTGTTGCGTCTGTCGGGGCGATGCGAGCAATTGAGTCCTTCAGTTGCGACATCGAGGCGCTGTCGCCGACGAGATCGGTTTCAATGTGCAACTGACTGCGCAGGGACTCGTTTTCGTTGCGGACCCGCGCGAGGCCTTCCTCCAGATGCTCGCGCTCATGCAGAGATTCAATCGCCAGCGCGAACTGGTCGGCGATCGCGAGCGTGTATTCAAGATCGTCAACGTCGAGCGTGTTGCTGCTGTGAGTCGTGTAGAGGTGAATAACTCCGTAGATGGAGTCGGTGGTGCGGATGGGGACGCAGATGACGCTGCGGGCCTGAAGTTGCTGCAGGCTGTCCGTGCGCGTCAGGCGGCTGTCGTCCTTGTAATCCCGCGCGAGAACCCCCTGCCACTCTTCCAGCACGATGCTCGTGAGCGAGTGCGAAACCTTCTCGTATTGCTCGTTCTCGCGAGATCGATAGGCAACGAGTCGCAACTGCGCCGGATTAGGTTTCTCGACGTCTTTAGGCAGTAGTAGAACGGCTCCGATGTCCGCATTGGGGCCGTTGAACAGGCCGTCGAGGACGATTTCCGCGAGACGCTTGTTGTCTTTGGCGGCACCCATATCGAGGGCGAGCCGGTACAGTTTCGCGAGCTCCTGACTGGTACGGTCGCGACCGATGCCTTCCGCGTTGCCACCGGTATGGAAACGAGTCTTGCGGCGGCGATGCAGGATCTCCGGTTCGACGGCGCTCACTCGGGACAGCGAGGCTCCGTCGTAGGTGTCGGTGTTGTCTTCCAAATCCAGCGGCTGATCTGCGTTTGAACGCGAAATATCACTGGTGAACAGCAAGTAAAAGTCGCCGATCTGCAGTTCGTCGCCTTCCGCGAGTGTGACGTCTTTCGTGAGACGCTTGCCGTCGATCAACGTGCCATTGCGGCTGTCGAGATCGCGGACCACCCAGCGACCGCCGATCTGGAAGACTTCGCAATGATTGCGGCTGCAGATGTCGTCGGGAATGACAACCCGGTTCGTCGGAGCGCGGCCGATGGTAGTGACCTGTCCCGGAGCCAGACGGAAGACGTTTCTCCACTTAATGTCGTCTCGAAGAATCAGGTACACGGCCTGACTCTCCGCAGATGAGTTCGGGGCGTTCGGCGAATCGAAATCAGACGGCATTGGGTACGCTTTGTGAAAAGTGACTTCGACGAAGTCTGGCGGACGATCAAACTTCAAAGCATTCACAAGACGCTAACTTAAAACGTCGAGTTTCTTCAAACCAGCCTCTCTTTGCGCAGATGATAGCACATCGCGTCCACAGCCCGTAAGAACGACACTTCCGGTCGACGATCGCAGGGCAGTTTCGAGGACTTGCCGTGCCGCTTGGCCCCCAGATCTGATCGATCGTCGTCTTCTCAATTGAGCTGCGATTCGTGCTGGCGGAGTTCTGCTCCCTGAGACTTCAACTGATCGTACAGTTGCTTCGTGAATTCCAGGGTTGTGGAGAAGTGCTCACGCGCGCTGCCCAGTGCCAGCGTCTGATTGTCGTCCTGCAGTAACGCTCGGTTGATGTTGAGCAAGCTGTGCTCCATCTGTTCGCCCAAGTGCCGCGCCAGTCCCTTCACGAGGGCTGCATGTTTCTCGGCCAGAATCTGCAGGAAACTGTGATCCTGAAATCGTTCCTCGTCCGACAGGCCGCGAGCGTGCGCCAAGACCTCATCGCGACCATGTAATTTACTGGTATCAACCAGCCGTCCGAACGGAGAATCCGTTTGCCGGTGCTCTTCGACTAATTGCTTGGCATGCGCCAGTCCGCGATGCGCCTTGATCGATTGCGGAGCGAGTTTCAGGGCTGTTTCGTAGTGCTCGATGGCCTTTTTTAGTTGCTTCTGCTCGACAAAGCAGTTCGCCAGATTGATATGTGCATCAACCATATCAGGTTGCAGGCGGATACATTCCCGGTAGGAGGAAACTGCCATTGCCACCTGTCCGAGATGCTTCTCTGCAATTGCTAAATTGTAGTAAGCATTGGCCGAACGATTATCACGCTGTAGCGCCTTCCGCAGCAGGTCGGCAGCCTTCTTGTATTCGTCTTTTAAATTGTAGAGCGCGCCCAGGTTGACGTAGGCCTTCGCGTCACGCGGCTTCAGCAGCATGACGCGCGTGAAGTTCGCGATGGCGTTGTCGATGTCTTTGGCCACGATGTAGGCCGTGGCGAGTCCCTCATAGGCATGCGGATCGTCGGGACGTACCGAGATCGCCTGCTGGAACAATGCGATCGCTTCGTTCGTCTTATGATCTCGCGCGGCCAAACGCCCCCGCCCACACAACTCGTCGTAACCATCAGGCGACACAGACATAGTCGTTGCTCTTTCGGGGAACGGTCGTCTTGCAGCAAGTTAAGGCCACTCACTGTTGCAATATGCACATGAGTCAGGACTTATGCGAGAGAAATCTGCGGAACTTGAGCGTGGTTGACCTCAGGTGTGTTGCGTTTTGCTGCGTCGCATTGTCGCAAAAACGCCAATTCGGACTGCGATGAGCGTTCTCTGACTGCATGTGAAAAACTCGAAGAAAGCGAATTGTCGGCTCTCTGTGGCTGGGCTTTGGGTTTTTAGGGAGCGCTGTACTCGCTGCGACGGGAGAGAACTGGTCTCAGCGCAACGATTTTGCGAGTTCTCTCGCGGTTTCGCGGCAACCTTTCAGGCTTGAGCCGAGGCTGGTCGTTTTGCCTGCACCCTCGATCCGATAGCCTATGGCAGCACGCTGCAACCGCCGCGTGGCAAATGCTGTCGCGCCCTGATCCTCTGGAATTAGCTGGTGTCTGATGGCGTCAGAATGGCCACTTGTGCGTGCCGTTCGTTTTTGATTCTTTGAGCAATCGACATGGAAATCCGCAACATCGTCGCTTATCACGGCCCCAATATCTGGGCTCATGTGCCCGTATTGGAAGCGACGGTTGATCTCGGCGAGTACCACGCGCGAACTTCGGACACGCTGCCCGAGTTCTCGCGGCGGCTGGCGCTATGGCTGGATTCGCTGGACGAGCCAGTGGAAGTCGCCAAGTTGCAGGGCCGGGCACAAGCTACGGGAGCGGCGGATGACGCCCAGTTCGTCGAAGAACTGCGGCAGGGAACATCCATTGCCAGTGCGTTGGCCCACGTCGTGCTGGTCTTCGAAACGATTGCGGGTACGCCCCCGGGATTCGTGAAGCACCGCGCAATGGTTGACGAAGGCATCATCCAGGTAGCGTTTGAGTTCGAAGAAGAGCCCGTTGCACGAGCTTCTTTGCAGACTGCGGTAGAGTTGGTGAACGCGGCACTCGCTGGGCAAGACTTCGACGTCGTGGACGCAAAGCGAAAGCTCGTTGACCTGGCGGATGACGCGCGGCTTGGTCCCAGCACCCGCGCGATCACTCACGCCGCGACCCTGCGCGGAATTCCGTTCCGGCGCTTGAATGACGGCAGCCTGGTGCAACTGGGTGAAGGCCGGTTTCAGCGGCGCATCTGGACGGCGGAAACCGATGCGACCAGCGCGATTGCGGAAGCGATTGCTCAGGATAAGGATCTGACGAAGTCGTTCTTGAGCGCGGTGGGTGTGCCGGTGCCTCGCGGACGTGCGGTTTCCAGTCCGTCTGATGCCTGGGCGGCGGCATTGGAGATCGGTCTGCCGGTCGCCGTCAAACCGCGCGATGCCAATCACGGTCGCGGCATTTCGCTGGATCTGCGCGCTCAATCGGCCGTCGAAGAGGCCTTCGAGTTCGCGGCTCGCGAGGGCGATCGCGGGGTCATGGTTGAAAAGTATGCGCGAGGTGCCGCGCACCGTCTGCTGGTGATCGGTGACAAGCTCATCGCGGCCGCTCGGGGGCAGAAGGAATACGTCGTCGGTGATGGCCAGCGAACGGTCACCCAACTGGTGGATGAAATCAACAAAGACCCTTTGCGCGGCGAAAACTACACCAATCCCCTCGGCCTCCTAAAGTTCGACGATATAGTCCTGCTGGAACTTAAAAAGCAGAACCTGACGCCGGACTCCGTCCCCGCAGCGAAGCAACGAGTCCTGTGTCGCCGCAACGGCGATCTGACGACCGACTGCACCTCTGAAGTGCATCCCGCAGTCGCGGAGAAAGCGGTGCTGGCGGCTCAGGTCGTGGGGCTGGATATCGCGGGGCTGGATGTCATCGCTGAGGACATCAGTCGGCCGTTTGAAGAGCAAGGCGGCGTGATTGTTGAAGTCAATGCGGGGCCGGGGCTGTCTCACCATGTGGCACCGTTGTTCGGCGAACCTCAGCCGGTGGGCGAGGCGATTGTCGACATGATCTTCCCGCCGGGAACTCGATCGCGCATACCACTAATCGCGGTCACTGGTTCGCTGGATCGTGCAGCGGCTGTCGCTGCTCTGGCGCAACTCATCGGTCTCGCGATTCCGGCCGTATCGTCAGCAAGCACGCGAGGCATTTTTCATCGAGGCAGCCGGGTTGCCGAGAGTAATAAGTCAGACGCGAAGAACATTCTGGCGCTGCTGCTTCATCCCCGCGCGGAAGCTGCCGTTTTTGAATGCCGCCCCGATCAGACTCAAGCCAGCGGCATCGGTTGCGAACGGTGTGATGTCGTGTTGATGTTCAGTTCCGAATACGACACGCAGACGTTCGACGGAGTTGTTGCCGCGGTTCGAGCGGTTCCGCCTGACGGTGTCGCAGTGCTCCCAGCCGTGAATCCCGGCATTGGATTACTGACGCCCCTCTGCCGAGGAGAGGTCTTGTTGTTCTCTGAGGACGGCGCGAATCCACTGATTCGCGAACACCGGGCGAGTGGCGGACGTGTCGCGTTTATTTCCGGCAAGGAAGTCGTTTTGGCCACGGGCAGTGTCGAGGAGAAGATCCAGCTCCTAAGTTCATCAACCGCTGGTGAAACTTCATCAGTCACTCCCCTGCCCTTACTCGCCGCGGCATGGGTTGCGGGCGTTTCTCCTGCGATGTTGCGGACCGCAGTGGCCAGCTTGGGCTGAGGCTGCTACAGGAACCGTTCGAGCGTTCGGCGGCTGTGACCGTCGAGTTGCCGGAGGTTGCTGATGAAGTAGCGCACGCCGTCCGAATCCGTGACGATCAGACGCCCGTCGCTGAGCGTGCGAATGTCGTCTTCACCTTTCAGCACGAACGTGCGCGGGCCGCGATTCGTTTCGACTTGCCATTCGGCTGGTTCGCCGTGAGTGGCATGCACGATCCGTTCGATGATCGGAATGAACTCGTTCTTGGCCAATGCCAGGTTCAATGTCTCGCGCGTCTTTGCTGGCAGTAATTGCGGATTGGCGATGCAGATCAGCTCGCGAGTGCTGCTGTCACAAATCGAAATCCAGTGTTCTGGATCAGATAGCGGGAAGGAACGGACTGGCGTCACGCCTTCGTGATACTTGCCGTCCGCATCGACCAGGACCAGTCGTCCCCAGTCGTCGTAGTGCAAGTCGAATTGTGGTGTTGTCGTTGTTGCCGCTGACATCGCAATCTTCCTTTTCGCCCGGCTACAGCCTTGCTCTGACTGCATGGAATGCGTTCAGGCGACCATGCTCCGCCACTTGCTCACGCTGGTTATTCATCCGAGCTTTCATCGTCATCCTCGTCTGCATCTTCGTCGCTCGAAACCGATGCGGTGGCTTCGAACTGAGCGGCATGCAGTCGCGAGTAGTGGCCGTTCTTGGCGAGCAACTCATCAATGGGCCCCTGCTCCACAATGCGTCCGGCTTCCAGCACGATCACGCGATTCGCACGATTGAGTGTGCTCAGTCGGTGAGCGATGGCAATCGTCGTGCGGCCTTGAATCAAGGTCTCCAGCGCCGCCTGAATCTCGCGTTCCGTTTCCGTATCCACCGATGAAGTCGCCTCATCAAGGATCAGGATGGCGGGATCGATCAACAGCGCCCTCGCGATCGAAATTCGCTGCCGTTCGCCACCTGACAGCAGTTGTCCGCGTTCGCCGACGACCGAGTCGTAGCCCTCGGGCAGGCGAAGAATGAAGTCATGAGCCCCTGCAGCTCGGGATGCGGTGACAATCTCTTCACGAGTCGCTTCAGGTTTTCCGTAAGCGATGTTGTCCGCGATTGTGCCGTAGAACAGAAACGGCTCCTGCAGAACCACGCCAATGTTCTTGCGATACGCCGAGATCGGGAACGATCGAATGTCGTGACCGTCCACCGAGATCGAACCTTCCACCACGTCGTAGAAGCGGCAGATCAGGTTGACGAGCGTACTTTTGCCCGCGCCGCTCTGGCCGACGAGCCCCACCATTTCGCCGGGGGCAATCTTCAAGTCAATGTGATGGAGCACTCGGCGATTGCCGTACTGGAAGCAGACGTTCTTGAGCTGGATATCACCTTTCAAGACGCCCGGTTCAACGGGTCGCACAGGCTCGGAGACACTGGGGACTCGATCCAGGATTTCAAAGATGCGTTGAGCCGACGCCGATGACCGCTGTATGGCTCCAGCCATATAGCTCAGCGATTCCAGCTTGGTATAAGCCCGACCGATGCTCGCGATGAAAAGGATGAGGTCGCCGGCGCTGAGCGCTTCCTTCCTGATCAACAGCACGATGCCGCAGGTCCAAACGATCGCCAGACCCAGTTCTGTGAGCAGCGTGAGCGTGGGGCCAAAGACAGCCCACACGATATTTACCCGATCGTTGGCCTCAAGAATGGTCTCATTGCTTTTGCGATAGCGCGCAACTTCCCGGCTCTCTTGAGCGAAAGCTTTCACCACCCGGATGCCCGGGATCGTATCGGCGAGGACGCTCGTCATTTCGCTCCAGGCGCGAGCCATCAGCCGGAAACCGCGTCGTAGACGCTGCCTCACTTTGTGAACCAGCCAGGCGATCAACGGGAACGGCACCAGCGAGGCCAGTGCCAGCTTCGGATTGATGGTGAGCAAAATGCCCGCAGTCATCGCCATCATCATGACGTCGGTGACGAAGTCGACGAGGTTCAGGGTCAGGAAGTCACAGATTCGATCCGTGTCACTACTCAGCCGAGACATCAGGTCCCCGGTTCGTTTCCCTCCGAAGAACTCCAGCGACAGCTTGTGAAGATGTCCGTAGGTGCGATTTCGCAGGTCAGCCGCGATGCGTTCGCTGACGCGTGCCAGGCAGAAACTTCTCGCCCAACCGAGAATCCATGCCAGAATTGCGGCGCCGACCAGCATTCCCAAGTGATACCGAATCAGGCTCGGATCAACTTCCTTTCCCTCAGAAAGCGGGTTAGCAATGTTGTTTGTCAGGGGTTTTGTCTGATAGGTGGCGACCATCGAGACGCCGGTCGCAGCGAACGCCAGACACAACCCCATGATGACCCAGCCAATTCGCGGCTTGGCAAACGGCAGTAACCGAAACAAGGCCCCGTACTTCTTCGTCACGGGCTTGGGTGTGCAGGCTTCGCACTTCACCCGGTCCATCGGCATCGGAGCGCCGCAACTGGGGCACACGGATTCCTGACTGGTTTCTTCAATGCCCTGACGATGTGCGTCCCACTTGCGGACCAGCTTTCGCGCGCTCGCGACGACGTGGGCTGTCAGACGCCAATGGGTGAGTCGCGAGTTCGTTCCAAAGAGTTCGAGTTGAGCCAGCGCACCATGCAGACTCAGTTTCAGCGAAGCACAATCCGTCAGTTTCCAGCTCCGGACGGGCGTGTTGTCGGAGTGACTGAAGATATGCCGATCCGTCAGCACCACTAGTGTCCGGGTGAAATGCAGGTTCTCATCGAGGTCGCATTCGACGAACGAGAGGACAATTTCTCCGGACTCTAATTGGCTGGCAATCGGAGCTTGATCGCGGGCGGGTAACGCCGCCAGATTGGCTTCGGCATTCGACACTGAAACAGTCCCTCATAGCCCGTCGGCTCAGTTCGTCCTCAGAAGTCAGTTCTTGTAGTGCTAGTACAGTTCGGGCCAAATCGGTGAAAGGCTGCTTCAGGCTGGTTGTGAGCCAGAAACCTTTCTCTTTCGGACCTTGATCAGGCGATCATTTGTTTCAATCGCAGGGGTATTCTATGGACCCATCCGACAGAAGGAATGCAACGCCAAGGGCGTTCCAGACGCCCGCGCAGGCTGCCTCGAGTTCACGAGCAATCCAGGGTCTGTTTCATGCCCGCCAAGCGACATATCGGGACGGATTTGTTACAGAACCTGTGTCTGGCGATCTTGCCGTAGATTTCCCTCCCGTGACAGGCCTGCCATGAAACGCGTGATTCAATGCCTTGTCTACGTCGTATTCGTATGGGGATGTTTGAGTTGCGACGTTTATGCCGCGAAACCGAACATCCTGCACATTCACGCGGATGATTATCGGGCGGACGGGTTGCGGGCTCTTGGCAACCCGGACGTGCAGACACCGAATCTCGATACCTTGGTTCAACGCGGCATGACCTTCACGCATTGCTACACGCAAGGATCAATGATTGGTGCTGTGTGTACTCCCAGCCGGACGATGTTGCTGACGGGGCGATCGTGGCAACGGATTCCGAAGGCGCCGGCTGCGCGGGCGAACGCCAACGACCCGGCCACATTCCTACCTAAGGTGCTGGCCGCCGCCGGATACCGCACCTGGCACATGGGCAAAGGCGGCAATGCGTTCACGCCCGGCATCCAGTCGTTCGAGACGAACATCACGGATGACGGCAACGGCAAAGTTCCGCAATCCAGTCGCGAGTTCTCCAGCCAACGACTTGCCGATAAGACGATCGAGTTCCTGACGTCTCACAGCAAAGCGGATTCGTCGCGGCCGTTCTATGCGTATCTAGCCCCGCCGGTACCGCACGACCCGCGCGTGGCCGAGTCGCAGTTTCACAAGCTCTACGATGCCGCGAAGCTGACTCTGTCGCCCGCATTCATGCCGCAGCACCCGTGGGACAACGGCGAAATGACCGTCCGCGATGAACTGCTCGCGCCATGGCCGCGTACTTCGGAGAACACGCGGCAACAACTGGCGGAGTATTATGCTTGCCTGACGGGGCTCGATTATCACGTCGGACGTATCTTCAAGGCTCTGCAAGCCCATGGTCAGTGGAATAACACAGTGATTGTTTTCACTGGCGATAACGGATTGTCGATGGGTGAACATGGCCTGTTTGGCAAGCAGAACCTGTATGAGTTCGGCGGTATGCACGTGCCCTGTGTGATTGCTGGCCCTGGCATTTCGCACGGCAAGAGCGATTCACTCATCTACCTCATGGACCTGTTCCCGACGTTTTGTGAACTCGGCGAAGCGAAGATTCCCCAAAATGTTGACGGTGCCAGTCTGGTGCCCGCGCTACAGGGCAAGAATGTTGTCGGACGCGAAGTGCTCTATACTGGTTATCGCGATTGCATGCGTGCTGTTCGAGATCAACGCTGGAAGCTGATCCGCTACCCCTTGGTGGATCGAACACAACTGTTCGACTTACAGGCCGATCCTCGCGAACTGAGTAATCTGGCTTACAAGCCAGAACACGCGGCGAAAGTGGCGGAATTGCTGGGTTGGCTCGCGAAGGAGATGCAGCGATATGACGACAAGACGCCGCTTACGGTGGCCAATCCGAAGCCCGCGGAATGGTCGCGTCCCGAAAAGCCGAAAAACTGACTTGTAATTTCTGTCTGAGTAATATTGCAAAATCTCATCAAGACTGGAATGACTCCATGCGTGGAATCTACTCGTTGACAGCCACTGCCGTCGCTGTGCTGGTTCTGGGAAGCCTGTTTGCAGCGAAGCTGAAGCCAGACCTGTCACGAATCGACGTCTTAGAGCTTAAAGCGACCGGGTACCAGAAGTGGTATCGCGGCAATATGCATACCCATTCGTACTGGAGCGATGGGAATGACTACCTGGAATCAATCGCCCTGTGGTATCGAGATCATGATTATCAGTTTCTGGTCTTCACGGATCACAACACGCTGGCGGATCGCGAACGCTGGATTGACGTTGGCAAGGTCAAAGCCGGAAAAGTGGCCTTCGAGAAGCTGAAGAAGAATTTCCCGGACGACTGGATCGTGGAACGCACTGCTCCCGACGGCAAGCACGAAGTTCGCTTAAAAACCTTCACAGAAGTTTCCGAACGCTTCAATGAGCCCGGCAAGTATCTACTCGTGCAGGGCGAAGAGGTTTCGGATTCCTTCGAGAAGGCGCCCATTCATATGAATGCGTCGAATATTAAGGAGTTGATCGTTCCGCGTCATGGACACAGCGTGGCTGATACAATTCAGAACAACACAGATGCGCTGGTTTCACAGCGGGAACGCACTGGGCAGCCGATGATGATTCACTTGAATCACCCCAATTTCGGCTGGGGGATCACGGCGGAAGACCTCGTCAGTATTCGCGGTGAGAACTTTTTCGAGGTCTATAACGGCCATCCGAGTGTTCATAATCACGGCGATCACGTTCACGCTTCGAGCGATCGCATTTGGGACATTATCAACACTCGCCGCTTGACTGAGTTCGATTTGCCTCTGCTGTATGGTCTGGCGACCGATGACGGTCATGATTACCACAATATTCCTAGCCGCGCTTCTGAGCCGGGACGCGGCTGGGTGATGGTGTTGGGCTTCGAGCTTTCGGCGGGTGAACTGATTTACTCATTGGAGCATGGGAAGTTTTACGCGACAAACGGGGTGAAACTGAGTTCGGTCAAATCGTCGGCTGCTGGGTTGGATGTGATCATTGAGGCGAGTCCGGGCGCTACGTATGTGATTGAGTTTATCGGTACGCGTCGCGGCTTTGACCCTCATCATGAACCCATGCACGACAAGAACGGCAAGCTGCTGCGTGTCACTGAAAAGTACAGCGAGGACATTGGCGCCGTGCTGGCGAAAGTCGAGAACCCTCCAATGTCGAAAAATGGTGGTATCGATCGTGTTTCCGCGTCGTATCGATTCACCGGCGATGAACTCTATGTGCGGGCGAAGATTACTTCGTCCGAGAAGCACCCCAACCCATCCGAGGTAGGTGAGCCCCAGCGTGCCTGGACGCAGCCCGTGCTTGGGCCTGCCGCGAAGAAGTAGCAGGGAACCGGAAGTAAGCTTCGCAATCTCTCACACTGGTCTTGTGAGCGGCTGCGCCAGCGACACAGAATTCACGTGTCTTGAAGGTTGGAATGTGTCTGTCGGTCGCAGCTAAGAAAGTTGATATGTGGCTTCGCATACTTTGTGCGGTACTGATGGTGTCTTTCTTCATCGCAGAGGCGCCTGCGCAGACGACGAAATCTTCCAAAGCGACAGCCGCGACGGCTAATAAGAATACTGCTGCGGGACCGCGTGATTTTCGCTCGAAGAACTTTGTTATTCATACGGATTTATCTGACGAAGACGCTCAGGAACTGCTCGGTCGGTTGGAGAATATGGTCAAATTGATCTCCACATATTGGGGGCGGCCGTGTCGGCAGGTCATCGAATGCTACGTCGTCAAGGATCTTGCCAACTGGCCGCAAGGATCAATTGAGCCCGAGGGCCTGCGCAGCATTCGAGATGGGGCCGGAGTGACTCGCACCACGGTGCGGACCAATGGCGTCAACTTTCAGGCGAAGTCCATTGTGTATGCGGTCGCGGATCGTGGTACGCCGCAGCATGAAGCTGTGCATGCCTACTGTGGTCAGACGTTCGGAACGACCGGGCCGCTCTGGTACAGCGAAGGCATGGCGGAGATGGGGCAATACTGGAAGGAGAATAACTCCAGCGTCAACTGCCACCCGGCGGTCGTGGAATACATCCACAACACCGAGCCCAAGTCGTTGAATGCCATCGTCAACGCGGAGGAGGTGACGGGAGATTCCTGGGAAAACTATGCGTGGCGCTGGGCACTGTGTCACGTACTGGCGACGAACCCGAATTACGCACCGCGTTTTCGGCCGCTCGGCATTGGCATGCTGACGGGGCAGAAGGTGTCGTTTGAGAGTGTTTATGGAACCATGGCCAAAGAGATTTCGTTTGAATACCTCTTCTTCCTACAGCATGTTGATCTGGGGTATCGAGCAGATCTGTGCGCGTGGGACTGGAAGGCCAAATTCAAACCGTTGCTGGGAGCGGTTGCGATCACTTCCAAGATCAAAGCGAAAGGCGGCTGGCAGCCGACGCTGGTGTCCGTGAAATCGGGCAGTCAGTACGACTTCGTGGCTGAAGGCAAGTGGCGCACGGGCAAGGACACGGACGAGGTGACCGCTGACGGAGCCGATGATGGTCGCGGCAAGCTCGTTGGGGTGGTTTTTGACCCCGACAGTTATGAATTGGGCGAGTCGTTTGATCTCGGAGCCTTCGGCGATTGGACGGCCCCTGACGACGGGCAACTGTTCGTGCGGGCAAATCAGCCGTGGAAAGAGATCGACGATGAAGACTCGGGCACCGTGACTTTCAAAATCAAACCAACCGGAAAAGGCCAGCCGTTCGTCGATCCTCGTCGTCCTGGCACGAGTTCGCCCGGCGCACGCTCAGGCAATCCATGAAACGCCAAAGTCCGGACTGACTTCGCTAGAATGGCTCCTTTCGTGATGATGCCCGCCTGTTGAATCGACCTTGTTGGCGGGCAATTGAAAGCTTCAGTTCATGACGAGCGTAGCAACGCGACCCTTGATCGCTTTGACGATGGGTGACGCGGCGGGGATAGGCCCAGAAGTCATTATCAAGTCGCTGCAATCGCGCGATGTGAGCGATCTCTTTCATCCGGTGATTGTCGGACATCCGCTGGTGATGCAGCGCGCGGCGGATCTGGTGGGGGCGCCCATTCGCATCGTGCCCATTGCCGATCTTGCGGCGGCGCGGCAGTTCAGTGGGAACGAGGTTCCCTGCTGGCAAGCGTGTGCTGACGACGTAGCAGTCGTACCCGCCGGAGGAAACGATCCACGAACCGGAGACGCGGCGTATCGCTGCCTGGTTGCGGCGACTCACGCGGCGCTGCGGGGGGAGATCGACGCCATCACGACGGCTCCATTGAGTAAGGCGGCGTTGCATGCCGGTGGTCATCATTACCCCGGCCATACCGAGATTCTGGCTGAGGTCTGCGGCGTTCAGGATTTCGGCATGATGCTGTTTTTGCCGTCGGGCTGCGTGGTTCGTGGAGCGTCTGGGCTGGGAGTGGTGCATACCACTTTGCATACCTCAATTCGCAGTGTGCCCGAGTTGCTCACGACGGATGCCATTGCTGAAAAGATCCATCTGATGGATCACTTCATGCGGCAGGTGGAATGTGCTTCGCCGCGAGTCGCGGTGTGCGCGTTGAATCCTCACGCCGGTGAAGACGGGCTCTTTGGCGACGAAGAAGCTCGGATCATCCGTCCGGCAGTTGAGCGATGTTGCCGCCAAGGAATTCGCGCGACCGGCCCCCTGCCCGCCGACACGTTGATGCGTCGTGCCGTGCTCGGAGAGTTCGACGGGGTTGTGGCGATGTATCACGATCAGGGGCACATCGCTCTGAAGCTGATTGCCTTCGATCGTGCCGTGAATGTGACTCTGGGTTTGCCGATCGTCCGTACGAGTCCCAGTCACGGGACGGCTTTTGACATCGCGTGGCAAAACCGGGCTTCGCCGGAAGGGATGCTGGAAGCTCTGAGAGTTGCGGCGTTACTGGCCCGAAATCGCTCGGTTGCCCCTGCGAAAGTTCACGCGTAAAAACCGGGGCAGAACGCGACCGGCAGACGGCTTCGACGCTCATCAAAACACCTTGGAGATTCTTCGATGGAAACCACGAACGGCCCTTTGAATCGTAAACTGAGGATGGCTCTTGTCGGTGGTGGACAGGGCAGCTTCATCGGTCGCGTGCATGCTACGGCCGCGGTGCTCGACAACCGCGCGGCACTGGTCGCGGGAGCTCTGTCGTCGAACGCTCAGAAGTCGAAGGATTCGGCTCCGTCCTATGACATCGCAGCCGACCGAGCGTATGGTTCCTATCAGGAAATGCTGAGCAGCGAACTCAAGCTGCCCGCCGACAAGCGGATTGATTTCCTCAGTATCACGACCCCCAATCACGTGCACTTTCCCGTGGCGAAGGCTGCTGTCGAAGCCGGTTTCAACGTCATTTGCGATAAGCCGATGACCTTCGATCTGGCCGAAGCCGAAGAACTGGTGAAGGTGGTCGAGAAGAGTGGCGTCGTGTTCGCGGTGACTCACAACTACACGGGTTATCCGCTGGTTCGCCATGCTCGGCAGATGATTCAGTCGGGCGAACTCGGTGAAATTCAGGCCATTCGCTCGAACTACATTCAAGGCTGGCTGCGGACTCGACTGGAGAGCTCGGACCAGAAGCAGGCCGCGTGGCGTACCGATCCAACGAAGTCCGGTGCGGCAGGCTGCTTCGGCGACATTGGTACGCATGCGTATAACCTCGCACGCTACATGACCGGCTTGCTGCCTGAGTCTGTCTCCTGTCACTTGAAGACGTTTGAAGGCGGTCGCCAGTTGGACGATTACGGTCATGCCGTCATTCGCATGGAGAACGGCGGTCTGCTGACTGTTACCGCCAGCCAGATTTCGCACGGTCGGGAGAACGACCTGTTCATCGAAGTCGACGGCACGAAGGGTGCGCTGGCGTGGCATCAGTAAGAGCCGAACAAGATGATCGTGCGTTCGAATGGCAAGCCTCATGCGATCTACACGCGCGATCCAAACGCCCCCTTCATGAACGATGCTGGCAAAGCCGCCTGCCGCCTGCCATCAGGGCACCCGGAAGCATTCTTTGAAGCCTTTGCGAATGTGTACCGCTCGGCCTACGACGGCATGGTGAAGCGCGCCTCTGGCGAAAAGATCGAGACCAAGAACACGGTTTATCCGAACGTCTACGACGGCTGCGAAGGCATGTACTTCATTCAGCAGTGCGTTGCGAGCAGTGCCGAGAACGGCGCCTGGCTGCCGATCAAGCACGCTCACGCTCGCCGCTAAGCTTTGCTGGCTGACGTCGGCGAAGCTGCTGATTTGTAATGATTTTGAGAACTCTCCTGACGCAGGTCCGGGGAGTTTTTTGTTGCGTCGAGCGTCTTGGCAAGGTCGCTGCAATCGCGGCCAATTCTTTTCGAGCGCGGCTAGGCTATACTACCCGTCTGAAGAGTTTAAGTGCGTTGAGGTTTGCCCGAGGAACGGGCGCGGAAAGGTTTTGAGTTCGATGCGTGCACGTGTTGAAGACAACGAGTCTGATGGTCCAGCTGAAACGGTGCGCTTGCAGGTGTTGCTGGCGAAGTCCGGGCTGGGATCGCGCCGAGCCTGTGAGGAGTTCATCACCGAAGGTCGAGTAACGATCGACGGCGAGACGGTGACTGAGCTGGGCACCCGTGTGCGAAAAGGCCAAAAGGTCTTGGTCGATGGTGAAGGAATTCGTGCCGAGCGGACGGTTTACTACCTCGTCAACAAGCCGAGGGGTGTGCTCTGCACCAACGACGATCCGCGCGGCCGACCGCGCGTGATCGACCTGTTTCCGAAGCATGCCGGACGACTTTATCCGGTCGGTCGATTGGACGAAGAGACGGTCGGATTGCTGCTCGTCACGAACGACGGCGAGCTGAGTCATCAGCTCGCACATCCGAAGTTTCGCGTTCCGAAAAAGTACAAGGTGCACGTGGTCGGCACGCCGACTTGGGAGCAGTTGGAAGAACTCCGACGCGGCATGTACTTCAGCGACGGCAAGTTCAAGGTTGAAGGCATCCGTCAGTTGAAGGCCAAAGGCAATAGTTCGATTCTCGAAGTCATCCTGAACGAAGGCCAGAATCGCGAAATTCGCCGCTTGTTCGCGCGTCTGGGACACAAAGTGCTGCAACTTGAGCGCGTGGCGATTGGCCCCTTGAAGCTGGGCGAACTCCCGGTCGGTGCGTTCCGTCCGCTGACTTCCCTGGAAGTGAAGCGGCTGAATGAATACCTGACGAAGTCGCCCGATGCCCGCGGCGATGTGGCCGCGCCAACACCGAAGCCTCGCCCGCCGCGTAAGCGAGTTGCGGTTAAGCCGCAGGCGAAGGGCCCGGCGATTATCGAAGTTAGTGCGATGAACCGACGTGGCCATCGCGATCTGACTGGTCAGCGTCTTGATGCGCCGAAACGGGCGCCTCACCCAGCCATTGATACATCGCGGGTTGCTGAGCGAGCCAGGACTGAGGATTCGGGTTCCGGCGCGAACGTTGAACGGACCGGGCACACCCAGCGCGGTCCGCGAGGCGCCGGACGACCAGGCGGAGAACGTCGTTTCGGTGGTGCAGGTGAGCGTGGAGTTCGTGGCGGTGGTCGTCCGGGCGGAAATGATCGGCCCGGCGGAGACGGTCGACGTAAGGGACCTGCGAAGCCCGGACGTCGCTAAGTGATGAGTTTGCGAGGTTGCAGCTTCAGGAGTGAGGACCGATGGAAGCCTGTCAGAGTCTGGTCGGAATGGTGCCGACCGCCGTGCAGAAGGTCGGGCGTGTTCGCGAAGTGGAGCAAGTGGCACGCGGCACCTATCGAGTGCGGGTGGAGTGCCCGGAACTCGCCAGGCAGATCATTCCCGGCCAGTTCTTCATGGTACGCGATCCGCGCGTGACGGATCCTCTGCTTGGGCGGCCCTTTGCGTTGCTCGACACGTACGATGATTCGGCCGGTCAACCGGCGGGCATCGATTTCGGGTTTGTCACTGTGGGTAAGATGACGAATCTGATGGCTCAATGGTCTGTCGGTGACCCAGTGGAACTCTGGGGACCGCTCGGTAACGGCTTTCCGGTTCCCGACAGTCGGCGGTTGTTCCTCGTGGCGGGCGGAATCGGGCAGACACCGTTTCGAGCTGTGGCGCGGGAAGCATTGAAGCTCCACAGCTTTGGTCGCAATGTGACGCAGCCGCCGTCTGGGGTGACTCTCTGCTACGGGGCGCGGACGAAGGAGCATCTCGCGTTCTTGGACTGGTTCCAATTGCCAAATTTGAATGTTCAAATTTCAACAGATGATGGCAGTTTCGGTCGAAAAGGATACGTCAGCCAGTTGCTGGACGCGGCGTACGAGACCGACGCTCCACCCGAGGCGATCTACTGCTGCGGTCCGGAGCCGATGATGGCTGCGGTCGCGAAGGTGGCCGCGCAACGCGGAACGCCCTGCTGGTTGTCGCTGGAAACTCCGATGGCGTGCGGGTTTGGGATCTGTTTTAGCTGTGTCACTAGAGTCCGGATGGACGATGGTTCTTGGGATTACCGGCGAACGTGCGTCGAAGGACCCATCTTCGAAGCTGAGAAACTTTGTCTGTAACAGACTTTAGGCAGAACTTTTCGCTCGCTGAGCGAGTTTAAGTCTGAGACAGTACGCGCTCGCGGAGTTCACTCGTTTCCAGTGACAGAAATCTCGATTTGTGGAGATCTCTGGGGTCTGGTTGAAAGCTGAATTCTGCATCGGCTACGGTTAAGTCCTGCAAAACTCCCATCGTGGTACCAAAGACCTTCACAAGGAGCCTGCGGTGAGTCAAACAAGCTCGGTTCCCACCAGCACGGATGCGGTTGCGAAGCCTGTCAACCGCGATATTCCCTCTTGGGCCGCCAGCGCTGGACTGCACCTGCTGTTGTTGCTGGGCATGTTGAGCGTCACCTACGAGATCGGTCCCAATCCGCTCGCCAAGGAAAACCTCATCACCAGCGAGGTCGAGGAATTCGACACGAAGGTTGAGGACTATCGCTTCGATACCGCGATGAGCCCCGCCATCGGTAACTCGGTTCGCACCGGTGAAGGGAGTGCGTCGTCCGGCGTCGCTTCCACGACCGTTGGAGCGCTGGTTGGTGGCGATGTGCAACGCTCTGTGCAACGCCGCATCGAAGAAGACCTGCTGGTTGTTGGAACCGCTCCGGTGTCGGACATTCCAGTGCTGTCGGAAGGCATGTTGTCGACTTCGGTGGAAACTGGTGGCGTAGCCGAGAAGACCGGTGGCGTCGAAGGTTCGCTCGACCGCATGACCTACGAGATCATGAATTCGTTGCGCGACCGTCCGACCGTGGTGGTCTGGTTGTTCGACGAATCGCCTTCGTTGAAAGATCGTCGCGGCGAGATCACTCAACGCTTCCAGCACATCTATGGACAGCTGGCTGCTTTGGATCCGACTCACAACGAACACCTGAAGACCGCGATAGTCGGCTTCGGCAAGGACGTGCACTTCTACAACAACGAACCCACCAACGATATTGCTGAAGCGACTCGGCTGGTGGGCGAGATGCCGGAAGACAAGTCCGGTATTGAAAACGTCTTCACGGCTCTCGGACGCGTCGTTGAGAAGTATCGCCGCTTCCGCACGGGAACGAATCGTCACAACGTGATGATCATCGGTGTCACCGACGAGCGCGGCGACGACTTGGAGCAGATGGAAAAGGTTTCGGCTGCGGCAGTGCAGTCGGGCATGAAGGTTTACTTCGTGGCTCACTCCTCGCCGTTCGGCCGTCAGAAGGGTTACATCCACTGGAACTATGACGGTTTCAATGACGACATTGAGATCGATCAAGGTCCAGAAACGGTCAAGATGGAAGTGGTCGATCTGCCGTTCTGGGGCGTGCAGGGACTCGACCTGTCCCGCATGTCGTCTGGCTTGGGGCCGTATCACTTGACTCGCATCTGCGCTGAGACGGGTGGCATCTACCTGATCACTGACGACCATCGCAATGGTCGCTTCGACTTCGCCGTGATGCGGAATTACTTGCCGGACTACCGCCCTGAGTCCGTCTATCTGCAAGACTTGAAGAAGAACAAAGCGAAGCTGGCACTGGTCGAGACGTCCGAGAAGGTCAAGGACTTCCAGCAGGCCAAACGCCGCGTGAACGCTCCGAACCTGGTGTTCCGCGCTGACACCGACAACGCACTGCGAGCCGCCGCTACGGACGCACAGAAAGACGTTGTGGCGTTCGAGTTGTATGTCGGTGAAATCGTGAAGATGCTCGAACCGGGCGAAAAGGAACGAGCCAAGATCAAGGAGCCTCGCTGGCGAGCTGCCTACGATCTGTCTTATGGCCGCGCTCTTGCTTTGAGTGCCCGAACCTCCGGTTACAACATGCTGTTGGCTTCGATGAAGGTGTCGCCGAAGACGTTCGCTAAGAAGGACAGCAACACTTGGGTGCTGAAGCCTTCGAAGGACATCCAGGCTGGACCGGCGGTTAAGAAGGTCGTGCAGAAGGCCACCGAGATGCTGTCTCGCGTGGTTGACGAGCACGCCGGCACGCCGTGGGCTGACTTGGCTGCTCGCGAGTTGCGTGAGCCGATGGGCTGGGAATGGGTTGAAGAGAAGCACGACTACGAAGCGATGGCTCGAGCCGCTGCGAATGCCGAGAATCGCAAGCAAGTCCTCTTCGCCGACGAGAACGAACGCAAGGCGGCTGAAAAGAAGAAGATGCAGGCCGAGCGTCCAAAGCCACGCCTGTAGTTTGAGCTGCTGAATTCAAAAGAGCCCTGCCTGATCGCGGGGCTCTTTTTGTTGGTAGAGCTAGTATGTGCGAGCCTGCTGAGCTGTTCGCTGCTTGGTCTCGTCTTGTGTTACGTCTTGTGTTACGTCGGCTCGCTTCGAGGAATTGTTTTGTTCGCGATGATCAACTCGCTTCCCGCCTGGTTGCGGTCCCTGTTTGTTCTGCCCTTCTTAATCGCACCGTGCACGGTTGTGGCTGCGGCAGATCCGGTCTCGTTTGACGAGCATGTGCGACCGATCCTGAAGCAGCATTGTTTCAAGTGTCATGGTGAAGATCAGCAGAAGGCCGACCTGAATCTGGCAACCTACGGCTCGCTGCTCAAGGGCGGCAGTGCGGGCAAGATTGTGGTGTCCGGTCGAGCGACCGCCAGCTTGCTGTACCAAGCGATTACGAACGAGGATCCCGAAGCGCGGATGCCGCCCAACAGTCCGCCGCTGCCTGCGGATAAGATCGAGTTGATTCGCGAGTGGATTCAAGGCGGGTTGCGCGAGTCGGCGACCAGCAAAGTTACGACGGCAAGTCGTGATATTGGTTTTAAGCCCGCCGCGATGATTGGAATTCAACCTGAAGGTCCGCCTCCGATGCCGAACAACCTCCCGGCGTTTGATGCTCCTGCTACCAAACGCCCCGGGCCCGTTCTGTCGCTGGCTGCAAGCCCGTGGGCTCCATTGCTGGCAGTGTCAGGCTACGAGTCGATCCGACTGTTCGATTTGAAGACTCAACATCCGATTGGTGGGTTACCCTTCCCCGAAGGTGAGCCTCACGTCCTGCGTTTCAGTCGTGACGGCAAGGTCCTGATGGCGGCAGGCGGACGCCCGGTGCAGTCCGGCAAAGTGGTGCTGTTCGACGTTCGCAGCGGTAAACGACTAACGGCCATCGGTGATGAGATCGATGCCGTTCTGGCCGCGGACCTCAGTCCCGATCAGACGCTCGTGGCGATTGGTGGGTCGAATCGTGTTGTGAAGGTTTTCAGTACCGAAGACGGCAGCTTGAAGTACAAGATCAGCAAGCACACGGACTGGATCACGGCGCTGGCTTTCAGTCCTGACGGCAAGCAACTGGCTACCGCCGACCGCGCGGGTGGCATGCATCTGTGGGATGCAAAGAGCGGAGCGATTCTGCTGACGCTGTCTGAGCACAAGGCGGCGATTCGTACCGTCAACTGGCGCAGCGACAGCCGCCTGCTGGCCTCTGGCGGCGAAGACGGCTTGCTGGTGTGGTGGGACGCGGCGGATGGCTGGCCTGCGATCTCGAAGAACAACGCACACCTGCTCGCTCGACCGCAAGGTGTCTATGGCAAGATTCCGAGCGGCGTGCTCGCGACCACGTTTGGCCCGAAGGGCCAACTGCTATCCGTGGGCCGTGACCGCGTCGCGCGGTTATGGGAACCGAACGGCTCGCAAATGGCGACGTTCAACATCACAGATGCCTTGCCCACTCAGGTCGCGATCAGCCACGACAACGCCACGCTGGTAGTTGGCGACGCATCCGGCAAGGTGCAGTTCTTCCGCGCTCCTTGATTCGAGACTGCCGCAGTGCGACTGGCGGGCAAAAGAACTTCTGCTGCTGTCAGTGTCGGGCCGATGAATCGTCTTGAGAGAGAGATTCGATAGGTTGCGATCGACGATGGTGTGCCTTGACCGGCGACCTGATTGAGGCTGCCAATCTTGACGCTGCATGGTGGTTGTCACTCTCCTCTACGGGTGCTGCTTAAGAGCAGAGCGTTGCAGACTGATGGCCTTTACGGATCAAGCATGCTCAACACCTTCAATTCATCGCGGCGGCAGTTTTTGCAGGTGGGTGGGGTCGCTGTAGGCGCTCTGGCCGGGGCTTCGAGCCTCGCGGTTGCCGGGCCCGAAGTTCAGCCTGCACCGGCCAAGCAAGCCATCGTGATTCTGCTGCAAGGCGGCTGTTCGCAACTTGATACCTGGGATTTGAAACCCGACGCGCCGTCCGAATATCGCGGTGAGTTTCGTCCGATCAATACCTCGCTGCCTGGCTTCCAGATCTGCGAGCACATGCCTCAGTTGGCGGCGATGGCTCATCGGTTCAATGTGCTGCGGAGCGTCTATCACGGAACGCCCAGTCACGAAGCTGCGATTCATTGGGTGCTGACAGGTTACGACTATCCCGGAGCGAACGTCACGACCAAGAACCGCAACGACAAGCCGTCGGTCGGTTCGTTTGTTGCGCGGGTCCGAGGCCCGAATCGACCCGGCTTGCCGGCCTATGTTTGTGTTCCGGATAAGGGGCAACTCGGCGACCGCGTGCGCTATGCAGGGGCTCATTTCCTGGGGATGGCCTACGACCCGTTTGAGTCCGGGCCTGTGCCAACGGATGCTAGCTCGCCTTATCAACTGCCGCCGCACCTGGTGATGTCGCCCGATGTCGGGATCGGTCGAGTCCGCGAACGGCAGGGTCTGCTGAGCGGGTTAGACCAGATGGCTCGCGAAGTCGACGCCTCAGGCACCATGAACGGCATCGACCAGTTCCGTCGAGCTGCGTTGGACATGGTCCTGCACCCGGTGACTCGCGATGCGTTCGATCTGTCTCAGGAGTCGCCCGAGACTCGCCGCCGTTACGGCGACCACAAGCTGGGACAGCGAGCCCTGCTGGCCCGTCGACTGGCGGAAGCGGGAGTGCCGTTCACGCTGGTGAACTTCGCGAATAATCAGGACTGGGACACGCACGTCGGCAACTTCAATTCGCTGAAGAACGACTTACTCCCGAAGTTCGACCACACGGTCGCCGCGTTACTCAACGATCTGCAGGAACGTGGCATGCTGGAGACGACGCTGGTGGCGATCGTGTCCGAATTTGGTCGCACACCAAAGATCAATGCACAAGCCGGTCGTGATCACTGGAGCGATGTGTTCTCCGTCATGCTGACCGGCGGTGGATTGAAGACCGGACAAGTGCTGGGAACGAGCAACGCCCGCGCCGAAGTCCCGCATGATCGGCCAATTCACTACAACGACGTGCTGGCCACTATCTATCGCCAGTTGGGCGTGTCGACCGACCGAGTCTTCATGCACGCAGGACGACCGGTTCCGATTCTGTATCACGGCACGCCGATTCCGGAACTGATTTGAGGTTATACGTTGGGGCCAGTGGCCAACGCACCCTCCCGTAGTCCATGGGACCTATGAGTCCCATGTGACCCATAGGTCTTATGAGACCAACAACCGGATGTCTGTAGCGCCGCGCCACGGATCGCAGTCCTCCGATGTGAGGATTAATCGCCGCGCTGCCAGTTTCGGAGCGTTGTCCCCGTGAGGTACAAACTCATCCGCGCGGCAGTTCTGCATTGCCGCATGGATCGACGAACTTACCTCGGGGTCGTGTCTCCATGAAAACTGGCTGGTTGGCTCATCTGGCGGCGATTGTGTGTGTGGCAAGCGGCGTTGCGGCAGCAGCCGAACCGGCGACTCGGCTGGTTCAGGAAGCGGGCCAATGGCGTCTCGAACGCGCGGGGCAGCCCTACTTCGTCAAAGGCGTTGGCGGCGATGGCTCCATGGAGATGCTGGCGAAGCTCGGAGGTAACTCCATTCGCACATGGGGTGAGGACGGGTTGAAGGAAAAGCTCGACGCGGCACACAAGCAAGGTCTGACCGTGACCGCAGGCATCTGGCTGGGCCAGGTGCGTCAGGGTTTCGATTGGTCCGACGCGGCGAGTCTGATTCGTCAGCGCGAGAAAGTGCGACAAGTCGTCGAGCAGAACAAGAACCACCCTGCCCTGCTCGTCTGGGCCTTGGGCAACGAGATGGAAGATCCGACCGGCAAGAATGGAGCCGTCTGGTCTGAGATCAATAACCTCGCGCGGCTGGTGAAGTCGATCGACCCCAATCACCCCACAATGACCGTCGTGGCCGAGATCGGTGGCGACAAAGTCCAGAACTTTCAGGCTCTGTGTCCGGACATTGATCTCCTCGGTATCAACTCTTATGCGGGAGCGGCGTCAGTCGGAGAGCGCTATAAAAAGCTCGGCGGAACGAAGCCATACCTGCTGACCGAGTTCGGCCCCGCCGGCATTTGGGAGATTCCGAAAGACGATGTCGGCGCCTATCGCGAACTCACCAGCACTGAGAAAGCTGATGCCTACCTGAAGGCCTATCGTAGCGCGGTGACGGGTCAGCCGGGAGTTTGCCTCGGTTCGTATGCGTTCCTCTGGGGCCAGAAGCAGGAAGTCACAGCAACCTGGTTCTCGATGTTGTATGACGGCTCGCGCCTCGCGGCGGTTGATGCGCTGTCGGAAGTCTGGACCGGCAAGGCCGTCGCGAATCGTTCCCCTGCGATTGATTCATTCAAATTGGTGGGCACCGGCAAACGTAAACCGGGTGAAGTGGTCCGTGCGGAATTGAAGACGTCTGATGCCGAGAATGATTCGCTGACAGTTTCCTGGCAATTGCGTTTCGATCCTGAGGAGTACGGCAGCGGCGGAGATTTTGAATCTGAATCACCGGCCGTGAAGAGTGCCATCACACGCTCGGATGCCTCTTCAGCAGACATCAAGCTGCCGAGCGACGGTGGGCTGTATCGGCTGTTTGCGATCGTCAAGGACCAGCATGGTGGAGCAGCAGTGGCCAACATCCCGGTGCGAGTCGACGCGCCGATGAAGGCGTTGGTAGCTCGCAAGGCGGAGTTTCCGCTGGTGGTTTACTCGGAAGGGACCAACGATCAGGCCTACATCCCGGCGGGTTGGATGGGTGACACCAAGTCCATGAAGGTTGAACCGTCTTGGACCGACAGTCCGCATTCAGGCAAGACGTGCATGCGGTGCGATTTCACAGCGGACAAAGGCTGGGGTGGAGTCGTCTGGCAAAACCCCGCTCAGGACTGGGGCGACCGTGCGGGCGGATTTGATCTAACCGGCGCCAAGAAATTGACGTTCTGGGCTCGTGGCGAAAAAGGCGGTGAAGTCGTGGACTTCAAGTTCGGCATCTTGGGCCGCGAGAAGAAGTTCTTTGATACCGGCAAAGGGGGGCTCGAACGAGTAACCCTCACTCGTGACTGGAAGCAGTACGAGATCAACATCAGCAATCAGGATCTCACCCGCATCAAGACAGGCTTCGAGTGGAACCTGGCCAGCTCAGGCCAGCCAATCACGTTCTATCTCGATGATGTGCAGTGGGAGAAGTAGGGGTCGGTCGGACAATCCTGTCCGACAGCCGGACCTCGTTGTGGCCGGCCTCCGACCGAGCCACTCAAGGCGCGACCTACGTTCCGGCCTGTGAACATTCTGCATGGCCAACCGC
>CAYLTY010000099.1:0-29061 GCA_964386705.1 uncultured Planctomycetaceae bacterium | reverse complement strand
TCGGATCAACCATCCTTGATCCTGAAAGGCCGGGTGCTAGGTGAGCGTTCAGCTTTCCTAATTCTTCCTCGAAATTGAGGGAAGACCGCCACTCAGCGCGAAATGCGGCGGTTAGATCACATTCTGCCACATGTCTGCGCGAAAAATCGGGTGATGAGGCCGCATATCAGGACTTGTTGATTCTAGCTGTCAGATATTCCCGTATGTTCGGGCGCTGAAGAGGGATTGCGAGCCTGTTAAGATCACCGTTGTCATCGAACACTCTCTTGGTGCGGGAATTCTTCCTTGTCGATTAACGTCCCGGAACAGTGGCCCTCCATTATTGGTCCATCGAACTGGTTTCAGGTCCGCCGTCCGACTCATTGGCGAGTCGAGGCTGACAGCAGCACGGTGCAAGTGTCGTCGTCGGACGGCCGCGTGTCACTGACGATCCATTGCCTGTGGATCCCCGAGGAAGAAGCCGTCAACGATTCCCTGAACGGCCTCGAACAACTCTTCCCCGTGCGTCGCAACGTGCACGAAATCAAGCCGCTCCGAATCTCGCAGCATTCGATCGGGCTGGAAGGCGAAGCCATGCTGGGGCCGGAAACGCCCTGGTGGCAGCGCGTGCTGACCAAACGTGAATGGCGACGTTGGCGAGTCTGGGCGATTCGTGAAGGCAGCCTGCGTGTGGTCGCCGTCTACCTGCAGGAAGGTGAGTTCGATCCTGAGAGCGACACGCTCGTCCGGATGACTCTGGAATCAATCGAGTTCGCGCCGCAACTGGCCGAGCCGCCGGGCATCTTTGCCAATCGCGTGCTGGAGTTCGCTCGCGAGGAGTTCAAGGATCTGGTCTGCGAACTCGACGACAAGATGCAGTTGAAGCTCGGCGAATCGACCGTCAACCTGTTCAACTTCTATCGCTCGTACACGCAGTCTCCGGACAAGTTCGAAGAGATCATCCAGCCGGCCCTCAGCGCCTTGGCCGACGTGCAGCGTTGGGGCGATTCCAAGATCTCGCCCAAACTCGAAAACATCCGCGAACGCATCATGCCGATGCTGTATCCGGACCACGTCCGCAGTGCGCAATACAAAGAGTTCGTCTGTCAGCCTTGGGTTGGTGATCTGGCCGTCCTGTACGTTGTGGACGAGCCCCAAGCCTACTGGTTCATCCGTGCGGATCTGCTGCCGATCTGGAACTTGAGCGTCGAGGACCTGCACGAAATCGCCATGCAGAACCTGGAGGCGTACTTCGACGAGAACGTGATGGAACTCGTCGTCACGGGTGACGAAGAAGAAGGCCCGAAGCTGGTGCTGCCGCAACGTCCCGATGCCTATAACACCGCGCGGCTGTTGAGCCCGTCATTCCATGAATCGATGCAGGAGATCCTGGGCCGCGAGTTCGTGGTCGGCATTCCCAACCGCGACTTCTTTGTGGCGCTGAGTCTCGATTCCGAAGAGATGATCGATCAGATCCGCCACAAGGTCGCGGAAGACTTCGACCGCATGGACCACCCGTTGAGTTCCAAGCTGCTGTTGGTGAGCATGGACGGCGTCAGCGAATACGGCGAGGTCTGATCCTGGAGTGTTGCGACTTGTGGCCCGCACACTTCGAGGTTGTGAGTTTTTCGGTTCAGTGGCGCTGGAATGCTCGGTCAGGAGACGAAGCATCCAAAAAGGCGCTGGCGGACGAGAGGCTCGGTATCAGCGGGCGGTGCGGGATCAGATGAAAATGGAACTGCGGCTCGGACCGGGGCCAGCTGAACCCCATGGTGGAGCAGTTGCAGGCGCACTACGGCCAGCGTCCGCGCGAGTACCTGACGGACGGCGGCTTCGCCACGACGGGTGATATCGGCCAGTTGGCCGCTCAAGAGATCACCGTCCCTCGCGCCGGTGATACCGAGTTCATCGCCAGCTGGCGACATCTCTGCCCGCCACAGCACTCTCCCATCCCACGACGCGACGCTCTCACTCTCAAATCTTCTTGCTCGACGAAAAACTCACAGCCTCGGAGTGTGCCGACCACCAATCTGGGGTGAGGGGCGATCGCACTCTTTCGTCCCCGATTCCTATCAAGCCTTCTCTCGAGCAACCGCTCGAAGGGCCTCACCGGCAGTCCACAGAGCAGCGCCGAGCAGAACAACGTCCTTGATCAGGAACTGACCCGGCAGTGCTGACAAAGCTGGAAACCCCAGCGTCGGCTCAATCACACCCGGCGTCGAAAACAGGAACGTCAGAGTCGTCAGGAACATACCGACGGCGAACGCACTTCCGACTGCGGACAGACGCGCCGACCAGGGCCGGACGGCAATCAACGCGGCGGTGAGCAACTCCGTGACGCCCAACATCACCGAGAACTGCCGAGTGCTCCACAATTGATAAGCCCACGACATTAAAGGACTGTTGTATACGAACTCGGAAATCCCGTCTGCTTCGTAGGCGGTGAACTTCATACCGCCGATCCACAACAGCACGACGACGAGACCATAACGAGTCACATGGACCCCAGCCGCTTCCAGACGCGTGCTCCACTCATTCGCGTGCGAGAGCAGGAAGTTGATCACTCCCCGCGTGCCGCTTCTTGTTTCCGGTATGGCGATAGACATGCCGCACCCTTTCGTATTTGGACGCCAGGCGTGGGGCGAGTCACGTTGGCTCGAAACACCCTGCACCCGATCGACAAAAGGGAATACCAGCCCCACGCGGAAGTCTTACAAAGAAACTGCATCAAGGCGGCGATTGGGCCACCCTGCGGGACTCCTCTCCCGGCGAACCCACCCGCCGATGCTAGCCGCACCGGCCCCTCGAACGTGGACTCCATCGCCCCCAACCGCAGCCCCTGAGTGTCACGCGCGGATCAACGGGAAAAGCGTGAAACGGCGATCAACCAATTCGCCCGACGCTCTTCGCAACCCCTCAAGCACGCCGCCCATCCGAGCACAAGAAACAACTTCTCTGGAAAGAACCTCAAACCGACTAAGCCACGACGCCAAAGTTCTCCCATTCATTATTATCGTGGTAGTTAAACCGAGATGCGTCTTTCCAGACGACTCCCGAAAACGGTGCATCGGCATCAATAAACGCAGTGACAATTGATTTCGCGACAGCTATCTCAAAAAAGGTGTTGGATGGAAAATATGCAACATCGCCACATATCTGTTGCGGCACGCGGACGAAACTCGCCGACGGACAAATCGCAACTTGTTGGAGCGACCGATCATCAAATCGGAAATGAAATCCAAACCCGTGATTGAAAAGCATCGCTAACGATGGGCGGTTAGAAACTGGCTCATAGACGGTCTGCCCTTCGTACACCGACTTTTGGCACCACTGCAGGAGTGCCCCACTGTTTTCTCCCCAAAGTTGTTCCTTGCTCTCCAGAAGCTGAAAGACCTGATCTTTCGAGGTATTTGGGTAGTACGAATACTCACGACCGAATTTCATTTCGGCGTAATCGGGTCCGGAAAAGACAAGAAGAGTTTCTGAGGCGGACATAATTACTTTCAAAGTAAGTCATCCAGGCGCAGTGCAGCCTGCCCGGGCCGAATTAGCCACCGTGATTAACCCGCAGCGTCTCTTCCCGCAGTAATGATCAATTCGTTGATCCCGTATGTATCCAGCAATTTTCCAAGATTAGGTTGGCACGCATAAGGACAGGGAACTCGATCCGTAAACATCTCAACCTTCCCCAGTGCGCTTCGGCCATTCGCGGGTGGCACCGGTTGGCGTACTCGCCTACCGGTGTTGCAAAGCAACAAGAAGCTTGCGCCGCGGGGGATCATCATTTTGACCAGCCTCTTGTGACTTCGTCACCCCGGTAGACCAACTCGCCCACGCGTCTACCATTTGTGAATCGAGTCGATGCTTGCGAGGAGTCTGCGGTTGTGGCGGAAGCAGTGCTTCATCAGGGCGGCGAGTCTCAGGTCCATTCCGGCGGGGCCGTTGTACGGGGAGACCTCCCAAGCCTCGAAGTAGGTCTTGTCGCCGGAGTGGTACGGGCGCTTGGAGTAGAGTCGCTCGGATTCATGGACGGCCTCGACGGCGGTGTCCCAATCTTCCTTCTGAGTGCTGAGGATGATCTTCGCGTAGCTCTCGAAGTTGTCCTGAATCTGCGAGTTGCGGAAGCGATTCGTGGCGAATTCCAGAATCTCGTTCCAACGTCGCGGGCGACGGCCGGTCAACAGCATTTCCACGAGTCCCGCATCGGTGAAATTCCAATAGTGGAAATCGTTGGCGATCTCCCCGAAGTCGGCGGTCTTGGGGACGACGTCCAGGATCGCGGGACTCATCTCCCGGCGAACCAACAAGCTGATGATTGCCGCAGCGGCAAATCGAAAGTTGACCCCATCCACCCGATTCGGAAGATCCGGAATCGGCTTGCCATTGGGAAGCAGTTGGGGTTGGGAAAAACTTGTCGGACCTTCCAAATGATTCCACTGCTTCCAGAAAACAGCCAGTTTTTCCGCTTGTTTGACAGCGACACCAAGCTCCTCAATACCTTCGCCGACACCGTAGCGATGCCTATATTGCGCAAGGTCATAGCGCACTCCGATTGTCAACGATGCATTGCGAAGAGAGTTTGCAGCTTCAAATCTTGACATCGGATGCGAAGGCAATTCAGCAATTGGTACTGAAAGCATTATTTCGAACGCTTGAAGCACTTGCTCTAATGATGTCGTTTTACCACGCATTGATCCCATCCAAGAAAGAAGTGTAATAACGATTCGAGCTGTGCGATAAACGACTCGCCCCGCGTGGCGCAGTCGCGCGTCAACGCGGGTGGCACCGGTTGGCGTACTCGCCTACCGGTGTTGCACAGCAACAAGAAGCTTGCGCCACGAGGGAACATCATTCTGACCAGCCTCTTGTGACTTCGTCACCCCGGTAGACCGAATACGGTCAACCGGCGCCACCCGCGAATCAGCCTGGGGCTGGACCGTGGCCGGGCTGGTGCAGTGGCTGTGGCTGGTTGCTTTTTGTTATGCGGGTTTGATTCTGATCGTTACGCACAGGGATTGCATGTGGCTTAGTTACCATCGTCCGGTAGGCGTAGAAGTTCGACGAATTCAGAGAACGTCGCCGCAACAAAGCTGGTTTCATTCTTCATCCCTCGACGCCCGCTATGCCAAAAAACGATAAGTGGGCTATTTGCTGAGCGATAATCAAGGCAAACGTAGTTTCCTCCGCCATCGCCAGCAATCGGCACCAGACGCGTTGGAAAGAATTCCGTTCTCTTCATCCATCTCACGACGCTGCGGTCGTCGTCCTCATGCAAATTGAAGAATTCACTGGCGGATGCGTGAAAGGTTTCGACTTCATCGTCGGAAAACTCGAAGTCGGTTTCGTTTGGCGATCCACCGCTAAAATGCTTGGCGAATTCCCGATAATCATTAGGCAGCTTGTATCCAAGGTCTCTTTCAACTGCGATCACTTCATCCTCAGACGCTGGTGATGGTTGATCGAACCACGTCAATGAGTCTCCGCCCATTTCTATCTCCCATACCACATTTGAAATCCCCCGATGTGACCCACGTCAGCGTGAATTCCTTCTGGTACTAACTGCATTCTTCCAATGTCTTGGTGATGATGCCACGTGAATCTGGGGATCTTGTCTCGCGGGTGGCACCGGTTGGCGTACTCGCCTACCGGTGTTGCAAAGCAACAAGAAGCCTGCCCCGCGAGGGAACATCATTTTGACCAGCCTCTTGTGACTTCGTCACCCCGGTAGACCGAGTACGGTCAACCGGGGCCACCCGCGAACCTCCAAGGAAGCAGTGGCGGTCGGTTACGAAGTTGACGAATAGTCGCTGCCGTTCGTCATGCCGAATGCAATCACTGGCAAAGGGCGACATCAGTTAATCGCACCATGCTTGCGAAGTAATTTTACTTTCGCTTTTTCGTCTCTATCAATTGCGAGACTTAATGCGGTGTTTTGATAGACATCGCGTGCGTTTGGGTCTGCACCCAACTGTAGGAGTTTTTTCATCACCGGCAGTCCTTCAGATTCAGCCGCATTAACTATCAGCGGTGTTTCATCCTGATTCGACTTTGAATCCACAATCGCCCCATGCTTGACCAAGACATCCACAGCCTCAGGCGAAGTGGCAATATGAAGTGGAGTGATTCCGCGATCATTTCTAGCGTTCGGATCGGCACCATGCGTCAACAACCAGACCAGAGTTTCGATATCCTCCTCACCAGCATACTCATGAAGCAGGGTGAAATCGTACTCTCTTCGCGTGTTGATGATCTGAGGATATTGCTCACATAGCGCTTCTGCCGCGTTGAAGTCTCGATCGAGAAGAAGCTGGACGAGTTTTTCAAACATCATCGTGTACCACCTGCATGTTATTCATCAACAACCGAAAGATACGTTTCGTTTCTTCCCAATCTGGCACCTGAGCCGCGATTCGAAGGGATGCTGTCGAGAACGTAGTTGTCTGCATTCTTCATAAACTGTCTCAAAATGGAGTTCGGATTGGACTTGTCTCGATCTGAAGCCGACAGGTAACGACCTACTCGGTTCCACCAACGAACAGCATCATACTTATGAGCCATGTCGGTCTTAGCCATCGGAACCCAGCCCGATCGTCAGTCGCACGTACCATTGGACCATGTGGCGTATCAACAAGCGTCCCTTCACTCCGCATTCGGGCCTGTACTGCCCATCCCGTTGGACTGTTCTTACGTGGGGTTCATCCAAGAAGTCTCTCACGATTTCCACTCGCGTTGTGGACGAGGAGTCCGGCTTGGGAGACGTGATAGACGTGCTCGCCGTGGACTTCAAGGCCGTAGACGGTTTCGGGGCCGGCTCGCGGGGTGATGCTGGTCAGCAGCGCGGGGGTGCCGGTCGAGGTTTCGATCTTCTCGCCGGGACGCAGCCCGCTGGCCGCCACAAACTCGTGCCGCGTGGCCGACCAGAAGGGATGCTCCGCCGTGCAACGCAGCGGTTCGGGCTGACCCGACACCCGGATTTCCACCAGCTCGTCCGCGGGTGGCCCGTTCTCGAAACGACGGCAAATTGACGCTTTCGGAAAAAGTCCGATAGATTCCGCCTGAGTGGTGGAATGGGGTCGGAGACTCGCTGCTTCTCCCAGTTTGCCGCGCTGAAAATCTTCCCGAGCTTAAGTTCGGAGATGAGTGTCTCAGCACGCTGCTTTTGAGGGGCGGTTGCACCTAAACTCCGTTCCGTTTCAGCAGAACTCACGCAGCACAAGTGATTCGATAGACGACGTTTAAGGACTTTTCGCCGATGATTCAGGTACAGCTTCCCGATGGCAGCGTCAAAGAGTACGCGGATGGAACCTCAGCTCTTGATATCGCGAAGGGCATCAGCGAGCGACTCGCCAAGGCCTGCGTCGCTGCCGAGGTGAATGGCACCATCGTCGACTTGGTCCGACCGCTGAACGAAGTGCCGTCCGAAGGTCCGCTGCAGTTCAAGCTGCTCACCGAGAAGGACGCCAAGGCTGTCGGCGTCTTGCGGCACTCGACCGCGCACGTGATGGCCCGTGCCATCATGCGGCTGTACGAGGGTGTGGGGCTGGCCTTCGGTCCGACCACCGGCAACGGGTTCTACTACGACTTCGATCTGGCCACTCCGATCAGCGAGGACGATTTCCCCAAGATCGAAGCCGAGATGCAGAAGATCGCCAACGAGGCCGAGCCCTTCGAGCGGTTCTACCTCGACCGCGACAAGGCCATTGAGTTCTGTCGCGATCTGAAGCAGGACCTGAAGGTCGAGCACATGCAGACCGGTCTGTCGGCGCATGAGACCGTCAGCTTCTACCGGCAGGGTGAGTTCGTGGACCTCTGCCGCGGCCCGCACATTCCCGACGCCGGGCGCATCAAGGCGTTCAAGGTGTTGAGTGTCGCGTCCGCCTACTGGAAGGGCGACGCCAACAACAAGCGTTTGCAGCGAGTGTACGGCACTGCGTTCTTCAGCAAGGACGATCTGAAGGAATACCTGGATCAAGTCGAAGAAGCCAAGCGCCGCGACCATCGAGTGCTCGGCAAGCAACACAACCTATTCAACATCAGTAATGACGTTGGTCAGGGCTTGAGTCTCTGGCTGCCGAAGGGCGCCAGCATCCGCGCGACCCTGGAAGATTTTATTAAGAAAGAGCTTTTGCAGCGGGGTTATACCCCTGTGTACTCGCCGCACATCGGCCGCGTGGAAATGTATGAAACCAGCGGTCACTTTCCGTATTACCGCGAGTCGCAATTCTCACCGATCTTCGGTCACGATGCCGGCCAACTGGTCGACTACTGGATTCGCAAGATCAACGAAGGCAACCTGCAGAACGCCGAAGAAAAGCAGTTTGCCGAGACCGCGAAGATCATGGGCTGCGAAGTCGCGGGCGATGCTCTGCGAGCCAGCACCAAAGAAGACAAGATCAAGATTCTGCACGATTGGGAACGCACTCAGGAGCGCTATCTGCTCAAGCCGATGAACTGCCCGCATCACGTGCAGATGTATAAATCGCAGCAGCGTTCCTACCGCGAACTGCCGGTGAAGCTGGCCGAGTTCGGAACTGTCTATCGTCATGAGAACGCCGGGTCGCTCAACGGCTTGCTGCGCGTGCGCGGGCTCACACAGGACGACGCGCACCTGTTCTGCACTCCGGACCAAGTGGAAGAGGAATTCAAATCGACCCTCGACCTAGTGAAATTCGTGCTGGGCAGTGTCGGACTCGATGATTACCGCGTGCAGCTCTCCCTGCGCGATTCAAAGAACAAGGAAAAATACGTCGGCAGCGACGAAGGCTGGAATTCTGCCGAAGCCACTCTGCGCCACGTGCTGGAGTCCGTCGGTCTGCCCTTCACCGCTCAAGAAGGCGAAGCCGCGTTCTACGGTCCGAAGACCGACTTCATGGTCAAGGACTGCATCGGCCGCGAGTGGCAACTGGGCACCGTGCAGTTGGACTTCAACCTGCCGGAGCGCTTCAATCTGGAATACATCGGGCCGGACAACAAACCGCATCGGCCGGTGATGATTCACCGCGCACCGTTCGGTTCGATGGAACGCTTTGTGGGTATGCTCATCGAGCACTTCGCCGGCGCGTTCCCATTGTGGCTGGCTCCCGAGCAATTGCGCATTTGTCCGGTCACCGACAACGCCAACGAATACGCTGCCAAGGTCCAGGCCCAGTTCCGAGCTGAGGGCTTCCGGGTCACCACCGACCTGCGCAGCGCGAAGGTCAACGCCAAGATCCGCGACGCGCAGCTCGACCTGATCCCCTACATGCTGGTCGTCGGCCCCAAAGACGCGGAAGCCGGAGCCGTCTCGATCCGCGACCGCATCGGCGGCAAGGACCTCGGCATGCTCCCCATGGCTCAAGCCATTGAACTGCTGAAGAAAGAAGCCATTGAACGCACCGTGCGCCAAGTGGTGAAGTCCAAGTTCCGCAGCTTCGACGAAGACCAGGGCGAAATGTTCGCCGGTTAGTTTGCCAGTTGATCGTTGTTGCGATGAAAGCTTTACCGCACGAAGTCTTTGGCGCTCTCGTTGGAACCGGGGCCGTATTGACGCTCAGAGCTATGGGCTTCTTTGCAGATTGCTTCGATGCGCTGCATGACTTCGGCGGATTCTTTGGCGACGTCGCGTTCTTCGCCGGGGTCAGAACGCAGGTCGTAGAGTTCGAACCTGGCCTTGGGCTGATTGCGAACGGCTTTCCAGTGTCCCCAGCGGACGGCTTGTTGAGTGGTGTCCTGCTTCTGTCCGGCGGCTTCCCAGTAAAGGTATTCATGTGCCTTCTGCCTGGCAGTTTGGCCGAGCAGCGTCGGAGCGAATGATAAGCCGTCGAGCTGCTTGGGAAGCTTGGCATCCGCGCGAGTCAGTTCGGCGAGCGTTGGCATCACGTCGGCGAAATAGCCCACGAAATCACTGGTTGATCCCGGTTGAATGTGACCGGGCCAGCGGGCGATGAAGGGGACTCGAATGCCACCTTCGTAGAAGTTGCCCTTCGCACCTTTGTACGGCCCGTTGCCATCAAAATAATCCACGAAGATGTCAGTCCACGCGCCCGGTTGAGGCCCGTTGTCCGAAGTGAAGAACACAATGGTATTATCCGCGAGCCCGTGGCGATCGAGTGTTGCCAGTACTTCGCCGATCAGCTTGTCGAGGTATGTCACCATACCGGCGAACTCAGCATGCGCGTCGTCTGAACCCAGATAGCCGGGGCGCGGATCTTTACGTTCCAGCTTGGGGAACTTGCCCTCGTATTCACGTCGCGCTTCCGGCGGTGCAATCAGTTCCACGTGCGGCATGATGTAAGGCAGGTACGCGAAGAACGGCCGATCCTTGTTGGCAGTGATGAACTCCAGCGCGTGCTGATGAATGACGTCCTGCACATAGCGACCGCGCTTCCGACCTTCGTTCTCGGGCAAGGGCAGCTTCTGTAGATCCTTCATCACAAAAAACGGGTAGTAGAAGTGTGCGTGCACCTGGCTGTACTGGCCTGACCAAGTATCAAAGCCTTGCTTCAACGCAACGCCCGGAGTGTCGGTATCGCCCAGCCCCCATTTACCGAACCCACCCGTCACGTAGCCGGCTGACTTCAGCACTTCAGCAACAGTGACGTCTTCGTCATGCAAGAAACGCTTGAGTCCGTTGTTTCGCACGGGCGTGTGGCCGGTGTGCAGTCCGGTCATCAGCACGCTGCGTGACGGAGCACACACGTTGGCCCCGGCGTAGAACTCGGTGAACTTCATCCCCTGCGCGGCCAGCTTGTCGATGTTCGGGGTGCGGATCTTGGTCTGCCCGTAACACCCGCAGTGACCTCGACCCAAGTCGTCGGCCATGATGAAGACGATGTTCGGCGGCCGCTGTCGAGTTTCCTGTGCCGAGGCCGAGGCCAGTTGCAGGACAAAGACGGAGAGGCTCAGCGCGAGTAGCAGGTGACGCATCGGAAGCCCTTCGGAGAACACCAGAAACGGGTTCGGCACAACAATCAGACATCAGAGTTTACCGATCCATAGCGAATTTCGCTCTTCGGATGATGATCCGGTCGAGGTCGCCGTTTAACCTCAACGCCGTCGGCGTGAGCGTCGGTTTCGAGTGCACGTGACGGCCCGGGATCGCGCACACGCCGGTGGCGTGGCGGTTATACAGATCTCCTTCCAACCCGAACGACTGGGGCGCCGGAGCTGTCTTTTCACGCGGTCAACGGCAACGCCGAAGGGCAGCTGGGCTGGACGGCTTGTTCCAAGAGCGGGCGATCCGTAAACTAGTGCCCCTTTCGGCTGCTTTCAGGCGGCAAAAAGTCTGATTTGAACGCATTTGAACCAATACGGCTCAGTGCATCCGATTTGCTCCGACTTAAGAAGTGTCAGGTGTTATCATGCAAAAGGATATTCATCCCCGGTATGTTGAGTGCGAAGTCTCCTGCAGCTGCGGTGCGAAGTTCACCAGCCGGGCGACCAAGCCGAAGATTCACGTCGACATTTGTTCGGCCTGCCATCCGTTCTACACGGGTAACATGAAGTTCGTGGACGCCGCCGGTCGCGTCGAGAAGTTCCAGAAGAAGTACAACTGGACTTCGGCCAAGAAGTAGCGACGCTGCCAGGCACGACTCTGCGGTGCTGGTTCCTGCGGGCGGTTGAGACCGTCCGCACATCAAAGGGAATCAGCAGACCGCAACGCGATGAGTTGTCCGGCGTAGGCGTCGAGTCGTCGGGCGGCAAATGGCCGCCCGGTTCGTTCAGGAACGAGGCTCTCAGCGACTCGTGAACGTCGGGAAGTTTTGAAAGTGCAGTCAGAGGTCGAGCGGCATAGTGGCGGCTCCCTCTGCTCCCGTCCCCGAATAGTTCAGGAAGGCGTCGCATGTTTCCCAGTTTGCAAGCCAAGCTTCAACGCTTTGAAGAGCTCGAACAGCAGCTGCAAGATCCCGCGGTCTTAAGTGACACCAACAAGATGCTGGCACTTCAACGCGAGCACGGCGGCCTGATGCGCGTAGCCGCGCAGTTGAAGCGTTTCAATCAGCTTCAGGAAGACCTGCAAGTCGCCACGGAGATGTCCTGGGAAGAAACTGACCCCAGGGCTAAGGCGGAGCTCAAGCAAGAGATCGATACCATCCAGACCGAGTACGAATCGCTCCGCCAAGAGATGGAGGACATGGTGTTGTCCGGTGACACGCTCACCCGCGGCAGCATGATCTTTGAAATCCGAGCTGGCACCGGCGGGGACGAAGCCGCGCTGTTCGCACGCGACCTCTATGAAATGTACCGCCGCTACTTCGACCTGCAGGGTTGGAAGTACGAAGTGCTCGACCTGGGTGCGGGCGAACTCGGCGGCATGAAGGAAGTGACGCTCTCCGTGTCTGGTGAAGCGTGCTATCACAAGATGCAGTTCGAAAGCGGCGGGCATCGCGTGCAACGCATCCCCGAAACGGAAACTCAGGGCCGGGTTCACACCAGCGCCGCGACGGTGGCCGTGCTGCCCGAAGCCTCCGAAGTGGAAATTGAGGTCCGTGAAGAGGACCTGCAGATCGACACGATGCGCGCCGGTGGCCCGGGTGGCCAGAAGGTCAATAAGACGGAAAGCGCCGTGCGCATCACGCACATTCCGACGGGCATTGTGGTGAAGTGCCAGGACGAAAAGAGCCAGCACAAGAACAAAGCACGCGCGATGCGCATGCTGCGTTCCCGCATGCTTGAAGCGAAGCAGATGGAAGAGTCCAAGAAGCGCAGCGATGCACGTCGCACGCTGATCGGTTCCGGCGACCGCAGCGAACGCATTCGCACCTACAACTTCCCGCAGAACCGCTTGACCGATCACCGCATCGGTCTGACCGTGCATAAGCTCGACCAGATCATGCAGGGCAACCTGGACGAAGTGGTCAACTCGTTGCTTGAGTTCGATAAGAGCGAGCGATTGAACTCAGGCTCGCCGCTGTAAGAGACAACGCGACCGCGACCTCACTGCTTGAGTAATACGCTGCCCGGGAGAACATCAGGGCCAGTGACTTCTGAGTCTGATGAGCCGCAACGCGCCAGCGGCGGGTGACTGGTCCGGCGAGAACCGACGTGACAGAACCGGCGGTTCGCGCCGGGCCGCTCAGCTGCGCTGGATTTTTCGCGATCCGCATTACGTGACCCAAGCTGTTGTGAAAAAAGCGTGGCCGGGATTTCCCGGCCACGCCCGATACCGTCCTGCGTCGGACTGTGAGTGTCGGCAGCGCCGTGCTCACAATCGCACCAAACAACGGCAGGATGGCGTCAATCCAGTATGTCATCGAGTTCCTGTGGCGAACTGACGCGGATGTCATCCGTGTGTAGACTATCGAGGTCGATGGTGTCACCCGCTTTGAGGAATTCATAGCGTGGGTTGCCTGCTTCGGTCTTCGGCACATAGGCCAGCACGTACGAGCGGCCCATCACGCCGAGCTTTCCGGTCCGCAGTTGCACAATCAGCGCGGTGTCTTCGTCGATGCCGAAGCCCATGTGTTCGGGATGCTTGGTCAGCACACCCAGCAGTCGATTGAGCCGACTGCGATGCATGAAGTGCTGATCGATGACGGCGTTCGGAAACAGATCAAAGCCCGTCGCGACGGTCGCACCTTCCAGACTGTGACGAATCATCACCTGCGACATGATGGCCGCGCCCGCCGACGTGCCGCCAATCGAGCCGCCGCGTTCCAGCAGGTCTTTCAGCTTTTGTTCGACCTGCGTGCCCACATACAGGTCGGCATACCAGGCTTGATCACCGCCCGTCAGCCAGACGCCGGTGGCGTGATCCAGTGGCTCCGCGAAGGCTGGTTGATCACACTCAGCCCTGTTGCGAGCCTGCAGAATTCGCACATCGCGGACACCGAAGCCACGCCAGTAGTCAGTGATACGAGTGATCTGATCGGACTCAGCTTCATAGGCCGGAATGACCACCAGCCGCGCGTCCTGCCCACCGATGAGGTCCACGAAACGCTGACGAATTTCGGGAGGCAGCGTGCCACCACCGCCGATCACCAGGGCTCCGCCCTTGAAGCGCTGCAGGAAGTCGTCGCGTTCGCTGGTGTCGGCCGCGGGTTGCAGACACCAGTAAGCCGTGCCGGCAAACACGACGGCCAGACTGAGCTGCATCATCCACAAAGTGCGACGCTGCATTCGAGGCCGGGAAACGGACGGAATCACGGAGTCGTCAGCCTGCATCTCACACCTCGCAAGACAAAGCGGATGGCAATCAACTGTCGAACTCAGCAAACGATTCTGATGGAGTTTTCCTCTTCAAGAGGACTAACTGATGACACCAGTTTCCGGACTGGAAGCCGTCGCGTAAAGCTTTTTCGGGATGCGACCACCGAGATACGTCAGTCTGCCGGCAATACAGCCATGCTTCATCGCTTGAGCCATCGTCAGCGGATCGCGAGCACTCGCAATCGCCGTGTTAAGCAGCACGCCGTCGCAACCAAGTTCCATCGCCATAGCGACGTCGCTCGCGGTGCCTACACCGGCATCAACGATCACCGGATAATCGGGATCGTTTTCTTTCAGATACTCAAGGCAAATGCGGATGTTGTTCGGATTGAGGATGCCTTGTCCGCTACCGATGGGACTACCCGCCGGCATGACGGACGTCGCTCCGGCGTTCTTCAACCGCTTGGCTGTGATGGGGTCGTCCGTCGTGTAGCACAGCACTTGAAAGCCTTCTGCAACCAGTTTCTCTGTTGCTTCCAGCGTCGCGATGGGATCCGGCAGCAGCGTCTTCTTGTCTCCCAGCACTTCCAGCTTGACCCAGCTCGCGCCGGGGTTTTCGAGACCCAGCAAGATTTCGCGGCCCAGCCGCGCGACGCGAATGGCATCCTCGGCGTTGAAGCAACCCGCCGTGTTGGGCAGGATCGTGTAGCGCTTGAGGTCGATGTACTCGAGAATGTTGCGACCAGCCGCGTCGATCAGCCGCTCACGACGCACGGCCACCGTGATGACGTCCGAGCCACTGGCTTCGAGACACTGCTGCATCATCTCGAACGTCGAGTACTTGCCGGTCCCCACAATGAGCCGCGACTGAAGAAGATGAGTGCCTAACACGAGGGGTTTATCTGACATCGTTGCCGGTTTCTGAAGGGGAATCTCAAGCAGGCACAAGGTGTCCTGAACGGTACTCGTAGCGTAACAACTCACCCCGCTTCAACGCGCGAGTGACAGCCGCAGATTGGACACAGTCCTGCCCTGGGGTGCTGAGGCTGGATCAAACCGGATGGCGCGGAAGGGAGGGCGAGGCTCCTGCCGAGCCACGGCAGCCACTTCAGGCGGCTCGGCAGCAGCCTCGCCATCCCTGAACTGCACGTCACAGTTCGCTCGAAAGACTTCCGAAGCCTCACCAGTTGAAGCGGCCCAGTTACCTTCTGCGATTCGTCTCAGATGGTAAGCTCGAATCTCCAGTCCCGAACTCCCGTCCGAAGGGGCGAATGATGCCGCGTACCGTTCGATCAGCTTCAGCTTTGTTGTGGGCTTTCATCCTCGGATTGATCTGCCCTTCAGCGTGCCTGGCTCAACCCATGCCTGCCCCCTTCACCTGGCAGCAGACGGGCAAGCTGCCAGCAACGGAAGCCAATCAGGCTGCCGCGGCGACCGAACAACACTTCTTCGCGATCACGAACAGCGTTGTCGCCAAGTACGACCGCAACACGGGTGAGAAGCTCGCCGTCAGTAAGGGCGAAGCCCTGCATCTCAACAGCGGCTTTGTCGCGGACGGGCGACTGTACTGTGCCCATTCGAACTACCCCAAGACGCCGGAACTGAGCGAAATCAAGGTCGTCGATCTGGAGACTATGCAGCTTTCGACGTTCAAGAATTTCGGCGACTTCGGCGGCAGCCTGACCTGGGCGATCAAGCACGACGGTGCCTGGTGGTGCAACTTCGCCAAATACGGCGACGACAACTCCCGCACGTTCCTGGTGAAGTTTGATAACGACTGGAAGGAACTCGCCCGCTGGACCTACCCGCCGGAACTCATCAAGCATCTAGGCCGTATGAGCCTCTCTGGAGGCATCTGGCGTGGTGGCCTGCTATTGGTGACCGGACATGATGATCCTGTAATTTTTCGTCTCGCGCTGCCTGCCGAAGAGAGCGTTATGAGATTCGTTGATCAACAGGCAGCGCCGTTCACTGGCCAAGGTATCGCCGCCGATTCTCTGACAGGTGGTCTGGTGGGTATCAATCGCTCGCGGCGCGAGATCCTCACGGCGCGCGTCACCGTTGCTACCCCTTCACCTCGCCTCCCACGCGACAACCTGCTGATGTACCGCAGTTCCGACAACAAGCCAACGCCTGTCACCGCTGAAGCTGACTGGGCGAAGCGCCGGGCTGAAATTGTACAAGCGATGCAAGTTGTCATGGGACCGCTGCCCGGAGCTGAAAAACGCTGTCCGCTCGATGTGAAGGTCGAAGAGGAAGTCGATATGGGCAGCTACGTGCGACGGCTGCTGACGTATTCGTCTGAGCCGGGTTCGCGAGTGCCCGCGTATCTGTGCATCCCCAAGAAGTTGCTGCAGGAAGGCGGGGGCAAAGCTCCGGCGGTGCTGTGCCTGCATGGAACAGACAACACGATCGGTCATGGGACTGTCGTCGGACTCGGGCGCGCGAACCGTCAGTATGCCAGCGAACTCGCGGAGCGCGGTTATATAACCATTTCACCAAATTATGTATTACTGGCGAAGTATCAACCTGATGTACGCGGCCTCGGCTGGGAAAGCGGTACGCTTAAAGCGGTCTGGGACAACATGCGCGCCATTGATCTGGTGTGCGACCTGCCCTACGTCCAACGAGACAACATCGGTGCGATCGGTCATTCGCTCGGTGGCCACAATTCCGTCTTCACAGCGGTCTTCGACGAACGCATTCGAACGGTCGTCTCAAGCTGCGGTCTCGATTCATTCCTCGACTATTACGATGGCAATGAAAAGAACTGGTACCCGGAAAAGGGCTGGTGCCAGCTCCGCTACATGCCTCGACTGGCTGAGTATCGCAGCCGCCTGCAGGATATCCCGTTCGATTTCCACGAACTGATCGGCGCTCTCGCACCGCGCCGAGTTCTGATCATCGCCCCGCTGCACGACTCCAATTTCCGCCCCGCCAGCGTCGACCACATCGCCACCGCCGCCCTCCCCATCTTCAAATTGCAAAGTCACCCCGAGCACATCCGGGTTCTCCATCCTGACTGTCCACATGATTTCCCCCCAGAGATGCGCGAAGCGGCATACGAGTGGTTAGGAAAACTCAACTCGCACCGCTCAAACTAAGAGTAATGGCCATAAACCGAAATTGACTGACGCACATCAGGATGGCGAGGCCTGACAAGCCGCCTTGTGGGAGAGCGACCTCGGCTTCCTTGCGCGTCTCTGTTAGAAGTCATTCCATGATCAGTTAGTGAACTTGCTTTACGTAGATCACTAACTAACATGCGGAAACACACACGAAACTGTGTCTCGCCAAGGATGGTCATCGGAAGCCAACCTCAGCGCGATTGATGCAGCAGTGCTCTTGGCGTCGGGGTCGGTCTGTGGCAACGAGTCACAGATGAATGCGTCAATTGAACGATGACGGCTGCTAGCCGTCGTCTGCTTTCTCTTCGTCAGCCCCAACTCCGAGCACCCGTATGTACCCAAGCACGCCTGCGGAGCACATGCCCCTTGATTTCGACAAGGTCCTGCAAGATGAGCTCCGGCTGATCGCAACTCGCCGTAAAGCAGCTCACGTACAGCCCTCCGTGCCGCAGACTGGGTCAGGAAAGTTCGGCACTGACGCCAGTCAGCCTGCAGATTCGGATGTTCGAAACGATCTCGTCGGCTTGGCGCTGTCCGGCGGAGGCGTGCGCTCAGCGGCCTTTAATCTGGGTATTCTCCAGGCTTTGTATGAGAAAAACACCCTTAATAAAGTGGACTATCTCTCTACCGTCTCCGGAGGTGGTTACGTCGGGTCTCACGCCTCGTCATTGGCCATGCATCCTAAGGCCAGCTTCAGATGGGAAGACCCCGCGAATGGCGAGGCGGACAGCGATGGCAATCCAGGTGCTCCCGGCCATGCACCTCAAGCCAACACGCAGCAAGCAAAAAGAGTGAGGGACCCGGAGAATCCGGTAGACGCAACGCTCGGCGCAGGAGAGCTGGGCCTCGGCGCAGCCGCCGTGAGTCAGATCGCTCAGAACTGCCGATATCTCGCCAGTCCTTCTCACTTTGTAAATCGCCAATTAATTGGCGCTTTCTGTCTGAACACTGCCACTGTAACCGGCTTGATTACTCTGGCATCCTTGACCGCCTGGGCTTTCCGGACGATGGATAGCCCTTACATCATCGAGTGGTTAGACGCCGCTGGCGTCAGAGGAGACATTCCCCGTGCAATGATGCCAGCCATGTTCCTGTTTGCCGTGTGGCTACTTGCCTGGGCCTTGTCGTTCTTCAGAAACGGCTACAACGCTACTGGCCGATCGGCCAAAGTTTTCCTGTTCCTCGCAACCTTCGCCACAGCACTTGGACTTACGTCGATCACGGCGCTGGGCGATATCGGTATCAGCCCGACAACCATCGATCTGCGACAACTATCAACCGACGCCAATACGGAAGTTACGGAGTGGGCAGGCAAGATTGCGAATGCTTTGCTGCTCACGATCGCTGGTGCGCTGTTACCTTATCTGAATCCGAAGGCACTGTTACGAAGCGCAACTACAAATCGCCGTGGCGTATCAAGACTCATTTACCGCATAGCGACGTGTGCTCTGCTGTTTGGTGCTCCACTGGCAGTTTTTTGGCATTTCTCTAAGGAAGACATCTCCGAGCACGAGCAAACTCACAAAGAGATTCTACACATTCCCGCGCTTAACAATCTGGATCAACTTGACTTGGCCATCGCAGGTGGCGACGGTCGCAAAGTCTCTGTTAAGGCTCGGCAATCGCTTGAAGGCAACAGCTCAGAAGATGTCGGACGCGATTCGAAGGAACCCTCGGAGCATGTAAGTCAGAATCTGAAGCAGCTAGATTTGGAGCGAGGGGATTTCAGCTATCACAGCCGCTACGACATTAACGCTCGGTCATTTCGGGTCCCTCACAAGTTCTGGCCAGCAGTGATACAAGCTGCTGGTGCAGCGCTTTCACAATCGGAAAATGAACCGTCTTTCGATCGCGCGCGAATTCCGCACAAACTCGCGGAGAAGCTGGATCACGTTCGCCAGATCGTCGAGAGAGATTTACATCTGACACCCTTGCAGGACGAACTCAGATACCGCGAACTCGCCGCAGAGGTTCCGCTCGTCACCTTAATACAGGGAGCCGTGCTGCACATCATCTCCGATGACCCTGACACGAGGTTTCGTGGTCAACTGGCTCGGATGGAACGTAGCTCATACGGATGGGAGATGGTTGCGCAAGCCATAAGCCGGAAATTACTCAATGACTCGCACCTGTCCGAATCGATCGGCCTGTCCACTGAAATCGGCGTCGATGAAATCAAAAAGGAACCTTGGTTGGAAAGATTGAAGTTCCAACTTGCGACGTCTGAGGCCCTGGCCGAAGAGTTATCGCGGCTCGACTCTCTATCGAGAGACCTCGAGCAGCCCGTTGTTGATGCGAATCTGTTCCTTGCAAGCATGAGCGAAGGCCGCCTTACATCGGAGATGTGGTCGCGGCTTCACGATCTCTTCGGCGCAGATCGGCCACTCACAGCCGAGATTGTCATCGATCGCGTCTTGCGGGCTGACCTGCAGAAAGCATCAGCTGCGGAGATGAAAAAATGGCAAGTAGACATCCGGCGGTTGATTAGCTTGTCCGAGGAGATCCGAGCCTCCAATCGAGCAATTCTGGAAGAACTCCTTGTGAAAGACCTGGCAAAAGCGGGCACTCCATTCGCCTATGTCGTGCAACCTTCTGATCAGGAATGGCGGCTCAAGACGGCGATGGTCAGTGGGAGTATCTGTATTCTGTTGAGCTTGGTGATCAGCCTGAATGCTATTTCCATCCGCGGCATCTACCGGGACTCGTTGAGCCGCGCCTGGGTTGTGGACGCGACTCCTCAGAACGGTCAGTCCCTGACGTTGACTGAACTTTCAGCCAATGCGAGGCGTGGCTTTCCTTACCACATCATCACTGGAGCCATGCGGTTGGGATTTGACTCTGGTCTGCAAGGAGCGAGTCATCCCTTCTTGCTTTCGGCACTGTATTGCGGGAGCGATGCAACCGGTTTTGTGAGTAGCAGCATCTACTGCAACGGCAAACTGACATTGCCCGACGCCATGAGCATCTCCGGCGCAGCGGTCGCACCGCCTCAAATTGATGATCTGCTTGGCAGGACACTGCTCACTCTGGCTAACTTTCGTATGGGAACATGGCTGCCTAACCCGGCCAGAGCGTCTTGGCTCCGCGACCGCAGTTCGCTGCCCGCCCTGCCACGGTTGCTGATGTACTGGTGGTCTATATACCCTCAAACTTTAGCCCGCCTATGTCTTCAATGGGGCGTTTGGAAGTGGATAACGCCGGTGACGCAAAGGTCTCACGTCTATCTGAGCGATGGTGGACACTATGAGAACCTCGGCTTGGAGCAATTGGTGAAGCGAAGATGCCGCTACATCATCGTATCTGATGCCAGTCAGGACGAATGCTACGATTTTCCCGAGTTCCTGCACATGGCTCATAGACTGAGTTCAGAGGTCGAGTTCATCCCGCACAAGGAAATGGTGTCTCCGCAGGCGTATCATGACAGCATCGGTTCGAGGTTCTTTCGTGACCTCATACCGGACCCCGAATCTGGCTTTGCCAGAAAACACTTTATGGTATTTGATATAAATTATAAGGCTGTCGAATCAGAAGTGAAACCGGCCAAAGGTGTATTGATCTATATCAAACCGACCTTGACCGACGATGAAGACCCCGGCTTGCGCGAATTCAAGCGAATCAACCCTCAGTTTCCCCATGATCCAACCAGTAACCAGTTGTTCGAGGACGACACGTTCGAGGCCTATCGCAGGTTGGGTTATCACATCGGAGAAGAGGTCTGTGATTCTTTCCGTGGGTTGTACGGACAGTCGACGGAAGTGATCAGTCCCGCAGATTCTCCGCTTCCGCCAATGTCAGTCGCTGCTGTGCCTGAAGTTGATTCAGTCCGTAACGACAGTGTCGATATCTCCCTTCAAATCATGGAACAAGTTGCCTTCGTCCATGATCAGGCAACTGATCCGTTTGCAAGATGGTACACAGTCCGCGAGCTGGCCGACTTGGAAGATGGTACATCACCGCCCCTCGTCGACGTCTTGACTGAGCTCATAAACGATCAAGACGAAGACCTCGCTCTGGTCTCGTTTCGAGCGGCACAGGCACTGTCCAGTAAAAATGTTCTGTGGGTGTTAGCCGCGCTCAGTTCACGCCATCCCAAAGTCAAATTGTGCGGCCTGAAACTGTTGAGGCAGAAGTCCGGAAAACCACTCATTTGGAACGAATCGGTTCTGGATCGAGTCTTAAGCCTGGGAATGTTTCCCGCAGATCGAGAACATTCCGAAGTAGAATTGCGCATCGCCATGAAGGCTCTGCAAACAGTTAAGACCATGCCCCGCAGAAAGTTGAGCGACTCACTCCGAACACTGGTCACGGAGGCGTTGCAGAAGATCGCATCCGACCAGAGCACGCCCACGTTAATCCGGTTGGAAGCGCTGACGGTGCTGCCATTGTTCTGATTCGTGCGGTACCTGCAGCCAGATCACGTAATACGGACTGCAGGAATCATTTGCGGTGAGTGCAGTCGCGGAGAGAATGCGGCTTGACGAACCCCGCGGTGCGTCAGCCGAGCCTCACCAGCCAATGGAGACGGCTCGGCAGGAGCTTCGCCCTCCCGAATTGCGCTGCAACGTCACGCCGCTGTTTTCTGCGAAGCGTACTATCCACGTTTCAGTAAGCGCGCGGCTTTTTTCTTGATGGATTGGATCATCTCAACGCCGCGGATGAATACGACGACCGAACGATTCGCCAGTTGGTACGTTGCGCCGGGTTTGAAATTGCGCGACGAACGTTTGGGATGATACGTATCGAGTACGCACTCCCAATATTCGTGTGGCTCGAGTTCCGGCAGCAGGAAAGCCAGATTCAGTTCGCTGGCGTTGATCAGCACCAACAGGGAGTCATCGACGATCGGTTCGCCCTGTGGGCTGACTTCGTCATTCATCAGACCGTTGAACAGCACTCCAACGCATTTGGCATAGCCTGCCTGCCAGTCCTGCTCGGTCATCGGTTTCGAAGCCGGCGTCAACCAGTGAATATCGTGCGTGCGATCTTCCTGCATCGGTTCGCGGAAGAATGTTGTCCGCTGAAACACAGGGTGCGCACGCCACAACTCACTAAGCTTCTTCACGAAGCTGAACAGTTCTTTCTGGTCTGCGGTCAGGTTCCAGTTCACCCAGCTGAGTTCGTTATCCTGACAATAGGCGTTGTTGTTGCCTTGCTGAGTGCGCGCGAATTCGTCGCCGCCTAATAGCATCGGCACGCCCTGCGACAGAAATAGGGTTGTCAGCATGTTGCGACATTGACGCTGGCGCAGGTGGTTGATGTTCGGATCGTCCGTCGGGCCTTCGACGCCGTGATTGGCACTATTGTTGTGCTCTTCGCCACTGATCTCGTGATTAGCGGCATTGTGGCGTTTCTCGTACGTCGCCCAGTCCAGCAGCGTGAAGCCGTCGTGAGCGGTCAGAAAGTTGATACTGCAGACCGGCGACCGACCGTTGTGAGCAAACAGGTCCTCACTGCCACAGAGCCGACGAGTAAATTCCGGCAGCTGTCCTTCGTCGCCTTTCCAGAACTTGCGAGAGACGTCGCGGTACTTGCCGTTCCATTCACGCCACGGATTGGGATAGGCCCCGACGTGATACCCCGCACAGTCCCAAGGTTCGGCGATTAGCTTGACCTTGGAGAGCAGTTCATCCTGCTGCACCGCCTTGAAGAAGGCGGCGTGAGCGGTGAAGTCGAAGGGTTCGCGTCCCAGCACTGATGCCAGATCGAAACGGAAGCCATCGACGTGCATCTCGCGCACCCAGTAACGCATGCTGTCGAGCACCAACTGGAGCGCATACGGGTGCACGATATTCCAGCTGTTGCCGCAGCCCGTGGGGTTTTCATAGTGACGGCGGTTCTCGGCGAGCCGGTAATAGCTCCCGTTGTCGAGGCCGCGAAAGCTGATCGTCGGACCGTTCTCGTTGCCTTCGCACGTGTGGTTGTAGACCACGTCCAGAATGACCTCGATGCCGTTCTGATGAAACGTGCGGACCATGCGTTTGAACTCGCGCACCACTTCCTGCGGCACCCTCGTGGACGCATAACCGGGATCTGGAGCGAAGAAGCCCAGCGAGTTGTAGCCCCAGAAATTCGTCAGACCGCGTTTCAGCAGAAAGTCATCGCGTACGAAGTAGTGAATCGGCAGCAGCTCTACCGCCGTGACGCCCAGGCTCTGCAAGTGCTTGATGATCGGCGACGACGCGAGTCCCGCATAGGTGCCGCGTTTGCCTTCCGGCACTTTGGGATTTAACTGCGTGTAGCCTTTGACATGCAGTTCGTAGATCAGCGTCTTGTTCCAGGGAGTCCGTAGCGGTTCGTCATCGCCCCAGAAGAACGATTCATTGACGACGGCAGCGAGCGGCGCGTGAGCCGCGCTGTCGCGCGTGTCGAACGTCTCATCAGATTCGCCGAGGTGATAGCCGAACAACGTGTTGTTCCACTTCAGGTCGCGACCGACGGCACGAGCGTACGGATCAAACAGGATCTTGTGCTTGTTGAAGCGCAGACCATTGGCGGGTTCATACGGTCCATGAACGCGGAAGCCGTACAGCTGACCGGGGCGAACATCGGGGATGTAGCCGTGCCACACGTGGCCCGTCCGGTGTTTGAGCAGCAGCCGCTGCGATTCGTGCCGGGCTTCGGGTGAGTCGAACAGACACACCTCGACCCCGGTGGCGTGCTGCGAAAAGACGGCGAAGTTGGTTCCGGTGCCGTCACAATGGGCACCCAGGCGCTCAGCGCTTCCAGGCCAGACTTTCATCCGGATCTCCTCCGAACGTAGGGAGCCGCAAGCTGAATCGCTGCACTTCCGGCTCCTGGCATACCGCCACTAGTTCGGGTTTCAGTCTTGAAGTGAATCATGGTGCCAGCGTGAAGATCGGCAAATCGCTTCCCACTCATGAAAATCGGTCGTGTAATTCCGCGCACCGTACTCGCCCCACGCCATCTCAAAAAGCCTGCGCGTGGTCGGAGTTCAATCTCTGAGAAACTTGGCAGGCAACCGCGTTGCTCTTTCGCGACTTCTTAAGGGCTTCGCGTGACTTTGACTCATGTTTCGTGCGGCGTTTCAACGCTGCCTACGATGGTTCGGCTTCCACGGAAGAAATCTTGCGAACTGCTCGAATCCGGGAAAAACGCGCGAACTTAGTTCTCAGACCGGCCCTCTGATTGGGACCGCTGCGACGTTCGGTCGTGGCACAGTGGATCAATCTTCAACGCTTCTCTGGTCTCAATACGTTCGCACTGGGTTCTTCGATGTCGGCTTATTCCGCCAAGCTCATGGGTCAACGCAGCCAGCTTAATCGCTCCGGTTATGAACTGGGCCGATTTAGCCAGCTCAATGAATTCAGCCCCTGACACTTGGCGTTTGCCTGCGCGGTTAACGAAGCCCGGTGTCCTGTGACATCGGGCTTTTTTGTTGACCGGCTTCAGGGTCGGTAGCTGAGACAGATTAGCGACGGCCTGAAAAGCCGTAGACGAGGATTCGAGCACCTCCCGACCCACTTCGATTTCACAAATCATTATCGCGTGCGACCTCCTCAAGGGATGGACGGGGAGGGCGAGGCTACCCGAGTTGTCAGACGTCATCGCCAAAGGCCGACAGCTCGGTTGCAACCTCGCCCTCCCCTCAGGAGCGACGTAAGTCCGCAACATCAATCGCTCCTCTCGCCCCTTCGGTGAGAGCGGCTGGGGGTGAGGGGCGATACCGGCCTCGCACACATTTCAGAGAAGGATCGAACATGCAATGTGAACGGCGTTTGAAACGCACCCACGTCCAACGGCTGAGCTCGAGGTCGTGGTGTAGCGGCAGCACAGCGAACTTTTAATCCGCACGGCGCGGGTTCGAATCCCGCCGACCTCAATGCAGTGCATTGATTGAATATACAATTTCGGGATCGAGGTGTTAGCGGCAGCACATCCGGTTCTTACCCGGAGCAGTGAGAGTTCAAGTCTCTCCGGTCCCAGTTCGTGTAGGGCGGACAATCACGTCCGCCGCAGCAAAGACGGACAGGATTGTCCGTCCTACAGAAAAATAAAATGCGCTCATGATGTAGCGGCAGCCTGTCGCCTTGCCATGGCGGACGTGCGGGTTCAACTCCCGCTGAGCGCTCTTACGGTGTCACAAATACATATTGCAGTGGAGCCAGTGTTGGTACTGGCGAGCGACTGTTAATCGCGAAGTCGCAGGTTCGATTCCTGCCACTGCAGCTTTGTTGCTACGGAAGTCATCCGGCTGGATGAGGGACCTGTCTTGAAAACAGGTGCGGGTCAGACCCGTTGTGAGTTCGAGTCTCACGGCTTCCGCTCAGGTCAGACACATGGTCTTGTGGTCCAGCGGCGACGACTCCTGGCCTACACCCAGGAAACGATGGTTCGAGTCCATCCAAGATCATTCGAGATATGAGTATCAACTTGCGTCGGCCGGGCACTGGCGAGCCCAGATGGCTGTAACCCATCCGCCTTTGAGCTGTGCAGGTTCAACTCCTGCTCGACGCATTTGTGTTGCGAATTTAATGAATAATTCTGGCCCGTTCGTCTAGTGGAAGGATATCGGACTTTCGATCCGAGTGCGCGGGTTCGATTCCCGCACGGGCTGTTTTTCGTAGTTCAGTCTCTCCGAGACTGAACCTTCCGGCTCACCGCCATAGGGCGCTTCGACTGGAGGCGGTCGGTGCGAAGTATATTCAGCCTCGAAGAGGCTGAACTACGAAAAAGCAAGTACTGATTTAGTGATTTGTGCAATATGGCCAAGTGGTGGAACGGTAGACACACGGTGCTCAGAACGCCGAGCCGTAGCAGGCATGGGAGTTCGAATCTCCCCTTGGTCACTTTGATTGTGTTTTTTCGTTATGCGGGTGGGCCAGAGCTCAGCGAGGTCTCATAAGCCTTGCCTGTCGGGTGCGACTCCCGAACCCGCATTTTCATGATATGAGCGGCAAGGCGCTAGCCGCCGGTTCTGGTCTGGTCGCATCTCGGTGCACCAATCACCCGCCGCTAGCGCGTTGCGGCTCAATGGTGACGGTCCCGATGACTGTCACCAGATCTACCCGGCCAGGTACGCAAATCGGCAAAGCGACGAGTTCGAGAGGCTCGTGTTTGTGGGTTCGATTCCCACTCTGGTCAATCAACTTGTGTGTGATGAATGGGCTACTGGTCCAATGGGAAGACACTCGGCTTGCACCCGGGTAATCGGGGTTCGAATCCCCGGTGGTCCACTGAATTGATGGAAGGGATTCGGATACGGCTGGCCGAACCGCATTGCTAATGCGTGTGCCTTCACCGGCATGCGGGTTCGAATCCCGCTCCTTCCGCTTGGCTCGATAGTGAAACGGAAATCATGCCTCGCTTCGAACGAGGTGTTCCAGGTTCGAATCCTGGTTGAGCCACTTGTCAGAGCTTGCCTGCCAAAGATCACTCGGCCTTGTGGTGAAGTGGTATCACATCTCGCTTTGAACGAGACGTCCCTGGTTCGATTCCCGGTAAGGCCTCTGCTCGAAGTCTCTCACGTCCTTGGAGTGTGCCGGATTCGCACGCGACCCTGCGAAGGTCGAAGACCAGGTTCAATTCCTGGCGAGGGCATTTTTCGTTCTGCGAAAGAGAGTTCTGAATCAGCCACGGATCAAACACAGATGAAACACGGATCGGAGTCTGGCCGACAAAAGGCCCGAGCTTTGATTCGTGTTTCATTCTCTTTGCGCATCGGGCGGCTCCGTTCACGGACGCCTCCGACACGCTCTCTCAAGCCGGATGTGCTAGATCTCGAGCCCGCAGCATTGCTCGCTGAGGACATCAGCCTCCTTCGCCGCTGTTGAAACTGGAAAGCCACACGGACGACGAAATCGCAGAGCGGCTCGGTTGTGCCCGGCGGACGGTGCAACGAAAACTCCGACTGATCCAAAGCATTTGAGAGAAAGAGTTCGCGGCTGATCTGGATCACGGTGATGCAGCGTCTTAGCTTTGGGCAGAATCGTCCTGCCGGAACGTCGGGGTTGGTGCTCCTCATCAATGAAGGAACACCAGCCTGGCGCCTGCCTGTGTCGGAGTCACACTGATGAGTAGCAAGTCGTCACCGCCTGCTTCTGATGCCGTGCTGCGCGCACGTCGCATCAATCGGCTGTGCGATCAATTTGAAGCCGCCTGGGCAGAAGAGCAGAAGCCCGGCATTGAGGACTTCCTGAGTCAGGTTCCCGAAGCTGACCGCGATGAACTGCTGCGTGAGCTGGTCGGCCTGGAGATTGAATTTCGTCGTCAGGCGGGCGAACGCCCCAGCCTGTCGGACTACCGGCGGCGGTTCATCGGCCATGCAGAAGCCGTGAATGCGGCTGGTGAGGAAACGCTGGCTCAAGTGTTTCCCGGCGGCTCTCCGGCCGATGAAACGACGCTCATCGAACGCAACAAACAGACTGACGAAGAGGAAGTCGATCGCTTCATCGGTCGCACCATTGCCTCACGCTACGAGATTCATCAGCGGCTGGGTGCCGGCGGTATGGGCAGCGTCTATCAGGCGAAGCAGAATCCGCTGGACCGGTGGGTAGCTCTGAAGTTGATTCGCAATGACCTGGCTCGCGACCCATTGGCCACAAAACGCTTTCACCGCGAGATGCGGGCGGCGGTACGGATTCAGCATCCCAACACGGTCCGCGTGTACGACTACGGAACGGCGGAAACCGGTGAGCTGTTTCTGGTGATGGAGTATCTCGACGGCAGTACGCTCAGTTCGGTGCTGAAGGACAATCAGAAACTGGACCCGGCGCGCATCGATCACATCGGGTTGCAGGTTGCTAAGGCTCTCGCTGCCGCGCACATGGAAGGCATTGTTCATCGCGATCTGAAGCCACAGAACATCGTGCTGCTTGATCACTACGGCGACCATGACTTCGTCAAGGTGCTGGATTTCGGGCTGGCACGATTCACCGAGCAACTTTCAAGCGACGACAGTTTGTCGATCACCGGAGATGGCGCGTTACTGGGTACGCCGCATTACATGTCTCCCGAACAGATTGCGGGTGAGCCGGTCGATCATCGAGCAGACTTGTATGCGCTGGGCGTTCTGCTGTTCCGCATGGCGACGGGTCAGGAACCGTTTTCAGCCAAGACCGCTGCGGTCATTCTGGCCAAGCATCTGCACGAGGCACCGCCAGTGCCTTCGTCCGTGGCGAAGACGCCCATTCCCAAATGGCTGGACCGGTTGATTCTGCTGCTGCTGGAGAAAGATCCGGCGAAGCGCATCCAATCAGCTGATGAAGTCATTCAGCAGTTCGACCGCAGCCAGTTGAAAGTGGCGGCGCCTGTCGACGAAGCGGGACGTCTGGCAGCGCTGCACAGGCTGCGTATACTCGATACAGATCCCGAGCAAGCCTTCGATGACCTAGCGGCGCTCGCCTCGTATATCTGCGGCACGCCCATCGCGGCGATCTCACTCGTCGATGAAGACCGTCAATGGTTCAAGTCGAAGGTGGGCATGAACGGCAGCGAGACGTCGCGCAACATTTCGTTCTGCACGCACACGATTCTCAGCAACGAACTATTCATGGTGAACGACGCCAGCCAGGACACACGCTTCGCCGAAAGCCCCTTGGTCCAGAACAATCCGCAAGTCCGTTTCTATGCGGGCATGCCGCTCGCAACCGCCGACGGTCACAACATTGGCGCGCTGTGTGTGATGGATCGCGAACCGCGACAGTTAAGTGCCGAGCAGCTCACCGCGCTGGCTGCCTTGAGCCGCATCGTGCAGTCACAACTGGAACTGCGTCGCGCCGCACTGTCGTTGCGTGAGGCTCACGGCGATTCGGTGATAGGGGTAGGGAGAACAGATTGAGTTCTGTTCCCCCTCCCTCCGAACCGGACG
>CAYLTY010000098.1:0-29068 GCA_964386705.1 uncultured Planctomycetaceae bacterium | reverse complement strand
AACAATCATCGCGCCTTGGATATCCTTGGCCTTCTCAGGCTGGCGAGCCATGCTCTCAACGGCAGCGGCACCAATCTTGCCAATACCGGCAGCAGCGCCGAGCATCGCGATACCAGCACCGAATGCTCCCGAGAAGGAGATCAGAGCCTTGCCACCTTCTTGAGCCAAAGCAGGTGACGCGAAGGCTGTCACAGCGATACCAGCCAACATGCAGAGCTTCAGAGCTTTCGACATTCGGAATTTCTCCTAAAAACTAAAGACCCAATTCGAAACCTAATCACCAATGAGAGCGAGTTCCCTCAACGGTGGTATTGATCACCAGCAAGTTAGTGAGCGTGGACACAAGCAGACAGGAAGATGGTCGACAGATACGCAAACACATAAGCCTGCAGGAACGCGACAAACAGCTCCAGCAGGCCGATGAAGACCTGACCGAGAATACTCGCGGGTGCGACGAGCCACTGCAGGCCCGTGCCAGCCACTTCAGGCAGCACTATGAATCCGAGAATCACACCCAGAGCCGTGTGGCCACCCATAATGTTGGCAAACAAACGAATTGCCAACACACCGTGCTTAATAAAGAGTCCGAGCACTTCGATCGACCACAGGCCAGCACCAATGATAATGGCCATGGCGCCGGAGAGACCCAGCGGAGGCAGCTGATTCTTCCAGAACCCCACGAAGCCGAACTGCTGCGATCCCTGAAAGATGTTGTGCACGCACGTCGCCACCGCCAGCACGATCGTGAGGCTGGTGGAGGCTGTTGGTGATCCCAGCATGGGAATCGCCCCCAGCACGTTACAGAACAGAATGAAGAAGAAGCAGGTCCAGATATAAGGCAGGAAGCGGTCCGAATGGTGTCCCGCCAAAGCCTGCGATTCGTGATGGTGGTGGCCATGATCGTGATCATGGCCATGCCCGTCGTCATGCCCATGTCCGTGATCGTGGTGAGCGTCGCCTATTGTGGGACGCACCACTTCATCCCGGATGAACAAAGCGATGGATTCCCAGAAGTTCCAAAACCCACCCTTGGTTGGTTTTCCCGACCCGACTCGTGAAGCCAAGCCACGGAAGACCACAAAGGTCATCAGTCCGGCCACGACCTGCAGCACCATGTATTTGGTGATCTGAAAGTCGCCGTACACGGGAATATGAATCTTCGGCAGCGGAATGGTGCGACCACCCCACAGCTCAAAGAAGGGAAAATCCCGAACGTGATGAAATGGGTCTGCGCCTGCCATGAATCCAATCTCAGACGTTGGTCATCACCATCAGGTAACGAGACAGACTTATGAAAATCTTGCACCGACTTGAGACAAATCAGACCGCACGTCGCACGGTCAGCCAAGTCTCAATCGCCAGCACAAACAGATAGAACAAAACCAGCCAGACAAAAAACTCTTTGAAGCCGAACGCTGGCCACAATGACTTAGCCGCCAGCGCGCCAGCCAAAACAATTCCGAGCCTCAGCCCGCTAGCAATCAATACAAACGCACTTTGCGAATCAGCCGCCAACCAGGACTTGCAACCCAGAGCAATCACTCCGGGCAGCAAACACATCGCCGCTGCGACTGACAAACCTACAAACCCTCGTAGATCGGCAACGAGCCACGCGGGAACAATCAGCAACACCCAGAACAAAAAACACGAAGTGGTCAGGATCAGAAGCGACTTCGTCGGTTGGGACCGTCCAATCTCAGACATCGCCATCGAACTCGCATTCACTTTTCCAAATCCCGAACCAGCTGAATACAGCCACGAATGGCCAGATAACTGCCGACAATCGCCCCAAGAATCGTCAACGCGGGAGACCAACCAAGTTTTTGGTCTAGCCAGTAGCCACCTGCGAAGGGAACCGCGAGTTCAAGTCCGATGGAAGTGATTTGATTCACCCATCGGTAGGCAGCACCCACAGGATTTGGGTTGCTGGACCCACTCATGGACCGTCTCCGCAGCATTGGGAAGGCCAAAGGCGGCGGGAGTCTAGGGCTGAGTTTTCAGACTGCCAAGCGAGGGGAAAAGAACTTGCCGAGTTTTCCCATTTCTGAGTTCCACCCTGGCATTCTCCAACCGGACAACCCAATCGTTTGAGTCACCGGCGAAGCCTTCAACCGAGGGCGACCGACGAAACGGAAACCCATGCTAATGCTGTGCAAAAACGCGGGTTACGGCTGGTACGCCATCAGGTATCGATCTTCGTGCGGACGATAGTAGCCGTTGATGCGTTCTCGAATTTGGAAACCGAAATTCTTGTAGAGCTGCACCGCCGGGGCATTGGTCGGATCCACCGTCAGCAACACCGGAGCCGTCGCTCCGGCAAGAGCCTCTCGCATCAATGCCGAACCGATGCCCGAGCCGCGGCAAACCGGGTGGACAAAGATCTTGTGCAGGAAGACCTCATTGGTCCGGGTTGGGAACGAAACCAGCGCGCCCGCGATGTCTTCCGTGTGGCTCAGTGGTCCGCGCTCGGAGACCCGAGCAACCAGGAGTTGGCCGTAGTCGCACCAGACACGCCAGATATGCTCGCCATCCGGAATGAAGGTATCGCGAGCGTCTGGCCATGCCATGCGGTCCAGAGCCGCCACGTTCAGAAAGTCATTGGGCTTCGCAGTTTCGATGCTGTACTTCATGCGCCGTTCGTTTCTGTTCAGAGCGACTCAACCAGAATCCGCTAACCTTCTCCGGTTGGCAGGCCGAAGGGTGCCGACCCGGCAACTCGATTTCGCACGGGGAAGTCATAGGAGATTGCCTTCAAGTTGACGAGAGTGCGGCAATTCCCGGCTTGATTGCGCGTCTTAACTGACTTTAAGGAAAAGGTTTGCGGCGATTTTGTGCCGTCATTTGCAGCGTCAGTCGGATGATTGCCGTGCGCCCACACGATCCACGGGGGCGAGTGAACTCGCAGACGCAGCGGGTGCGAAACGGCTCTCCCGGTTGCTCAGTCAAATCTGTAAGTCATTGGCCGATCGGTATTAGCCGTTCGCAGCCATTTGAAGTGGCGTCATCGATGTCGGGTTTGCATGCCAAGGCGTTAATCGTGTCGCTCCACTGGTTTCGAGCGGGAGCGGGGATTTCCCAAGGTTGGACCGTCTGCTACTTTCCCGCTGGAATTCGCCGTGTCAGACGCATCGGAGAACCGGTGTTGGCACGGGTGGCGAGTACGTCGAACGGGTGCGAGTCTGATATTGTCTTGAACGGACGGCCAAGGATGGCACCATGACCGAATGGCATTATGTCTTGTACATCGGAGCGGCAGCGTTGGGCCTGCGAGCGTTGGTGCAGGCCATGACGTCCTACCGCGCCGAGTTTGAACGCCGACTCGTCGTCGATGAACTGGAAAAGATCAGAAAAGAACGGGACGAACAGCAACCTGCAGACGCGGAAGCCTTGCCGGAAGACCAACGCAGCGCGGCTTAACGACGCCAGGACGGCGATTGACACGCAGCCACTTCACGGAGTCTGACCGCTTTGCAGCGAAGTCAGGCCCCTGTCCAAGTTTGATACTGAATTGCTACTACCGTAAGTCGAGTAACTCACATGTCGTCGTCTGAACCCGCTGCTCCCGAACACAACCGCAAGCTCTACATTGAGACTGTCGGCTGCCAGATGAACGTGCTCGACAGCGAGTTGGTTGTCGCCGCGTTGCGCAAGCAGCAATTCGAACTGACCGACGATATGTACGAAGCGGACACAGTGCTCTTCAACACGTGCAGCGTGCGCGATCACGCCGAGCACAAGATCTACAGCCAGCTCGGTCGTTTGAAGTTCGCCAAGCGGCATCATCCGGCCAAAGTGATCGGCGTGATGGGCTGCATGGCTCAGAAGGATCAGGAACTGATCTTTCAGCGCGCGCCGCACGTGGACCTCGTGGTTGGCACCGGCCAACTCGCTGAGATCCCGCGCCTGCTGGAAGTTGCCCGCACGACGCGCGACCGACAGATCGCCATCAGCCTCGACCGCCGCGAAGGCTCGCGTTCGGAAGTCGCGATGAGCTTCGAAAGCTACGACCCGCTGCGCGATCCTGAGATGCGTCCGACGCCGTTTCAGGCGTACGTCCGCATCATGATCGGTTGCGACAAGTTCTGTACTTACTGCGTCGTGCCGATGACTCGCGGGCCGGAACAAAGCCGCCTGCCCAGCCACATCCTTGCGGAAGTCCACACGCTGGTGGGTCAGGGCGTCAAAGAAGTCACGCTGCTCGGCCAGACCGTCAACAGCTACCGAGTCACCGAGAACGGTCGCATGTACCGACTCTCTGACCTGCTGGAGATGATTAACGCCGTGCCGGGGATTGAACGCATCAAATTCGTCACGAACTTCCCGAAGGACATGACCGACGACCTGCTGCAGGCGGTGCGCGATCTACCAAAGGTTGCGCGCTACCTGCACGTGCCGTTGCAATCGGGATGTGATGATGTGCTCAAGCGGATGAAGCGCGGTTATACGGTGGCCGACTATCGCGACATGATGCAGCGCATCCGGGCGACCGTGCCGAAGTGCGCGGTCTCCAGCGACTTCATTGTCGGCTTCTGCGGCGAGACCGAAGAGTCGTTCCAGAAGAGCATGGACCTCATTCGCGAGTGCCGCTTCAAGAACTCGTTCATCTTCAAGTACAGCCCACGTCCCGGCACCAAGGCCGACGATCTCTGGACAGACGACATCCCTGAGGATGTGAAGCGTCACCGCAACCACGAGATGCTCGAACTCACCAACGAGATCGCCGAAGAAGATAACGCCGAATTCATTGGCACTGACGTGGAAGTGCTGGTTGAAGGCCCCAGCAAGTCATCTGAGAAGGGCAAGATCGAAACGGATACCCCTCAGAAGGTGCAGTTGATGGGCCGTTCCATGTGCGACCGCATCGTGGTTTTCGATGGTAATCCGCGACTGGCTGGCTCGACGGTGACCGTGGATGTGCATGACTGCACGTCGACCACCCTGATGGGCTCCATCGTGACACGCCAGGTGGTGCACGGCCTGAGCATTGAGCTGCCGATCGTCAGCTAGTGTATTGCGTTGCTCTGTGAGTCTGACGATCGTGAGCCAGGCCGCAGCGATCAGCGAGTTGTCCCAGCACGTTGAAGAACACGCACAATGACGACGGAATCGAACGCAGCAGCACCCGCTCAACCGTGGCTCAACGCAATCGGCTCGCGCTACTTCCTCGATTGGTTGCAGCAGCAACGGTGCAGCCTAGCCTTTACGACTTATCAAACCGGCAAGCTGTTTCTGGTAGGCCGCAAGTCAGCCAGCGGAGCGGGAGCGCCGATCAGTGAAACCGACCAGGCGCTGTCGATCTTCGAACGCACCTACAACCACTGTATGGGCATGTGCGCGTCGCCCGACGGTCGCACGATCTGGCTGAGTTCTCGCTTTCAGATTTGGCGCATGGAGCAAGCTCCGGCCAACGCGGTTCCTTATCGGCCAGTTGAAGGCACAGCGACCGAGGGCGATGAAGCTCAACAGCCGCCGCAGTGGGTCGGACGCGGGTACGATGTCGCTTACATCCCGCGCGTGGGTTACACGACCGGGCACGTTGATGTGCACGACATTGCGGTTGATGCCGATGGCCGAGTGATCTTCGTCAACACGATGTTCGGCTGCCTGGCCACGTTCAGCGAGCGAGCCAACTTCAAACCGATCTGGCGACCTCCGTTCATCAGCGCTCTGGTTCCCGAAGACCGCTGCCATTTGAACGGCTTGGCGATGCGTGACGGTCGGCCAGCTTATGTGACTGTGGTCAGTCGTTCGGACGTTGCGGATGGGTGGCGTGATCGACGTCATGACGGCGGCTGCGTGATCGACGTCGCTTCGGGCGAAGCCGTCTGTACCGGACTGTCGATGCCGCACTCGCCGCGCTGGTATCGCAATCAACTGTGGGTTCTCAACTCTGGCAGCGGCGAGTTTGGACAAGTGGATCTCGCGACTGGTCGCTTCCAACCGATCGCGTTCTGTCCGGGTTATCTGCGCGGCCTGTCGTTCCACGGTGATTATGCGATTGCCACGCTGTCGAAACCGCGTCACCTCACGTTCCAGGGGCTACCCTTGCAGGATCGACTGAACCAGAAGGGCGCTGAGCCTCAATGTGGGTTGCAGATCATCGACCTGCGAACCGGGTCCATCTCGGAATGGTTGCGACTCGACGGCACGCTGGTGACTGAGTTGTATGACTCGGTGGTATTGCCCGGAGTTCGTCAGCCGATGGCCGTTGGTTTCAAGACGACGGAAATCGAACGCCTCATGCTGATCGAAGAGGACAACTAGGCATGGGTCGCCCGCGTGTGCTCTATCTTGTGCATCAATTCGGGCAGCGCACGGGTGTCGAACTCCATACGCAAACGCTGGCGCGCGAACTCAGTGACCGTTACGAACTGAGTATCGTCTGGCCGTCTGCGGATGGCCTGCAACTGGTCCAGGGCTCAAGACATACGGGCCAATTCCCTGCCGATCCCGTTGCCTGGCCGAAGGCGCCATACCGCGTTGAACGCACCTCGCAGTCGCTCGCAGAGATCTTCCGACTCGTCCAACCCGACATCATCCACATCCAGCATTTCCTCAACTGGCCACTCGATGTCATCGATCAAGCGTTGGAATTCGGTGCCAAGGTCGTTGTCAGCTTTCACGACCATTTCGCGTTGAGCCCTAACTATGCGTTGACGGGGCATGAAACTCCGCAGGAGTTCTTGTCAGCGGCTTACTGCGTGAAGATTTTTGGTCGCGACATCTCTGGGTGGCTGTCCGAACGCTGTGACATTCTGCGCCGCAGCCTCGAACGAGTTCATGCTCGGATCACGGTCTCGCCCTACATCGAACGACAAATTGCTGCTCTGTACCCGCTGAGCTACCAGGAGATCGAGTACGGTATTACTGGCTTCGAGCCGCTGCCCAAGTCACCAGCAAAGGCAGGACTGAGATTCGGGTTTCTGGGCCAGTTGGTGCCGATGAAAGGCTGGGAATCGCTGGTTCGCGGCTTCGCCGAAGTGCAGCGTGAGCATCCCGACGTTGAGTTGCACCTCTACGGCGGTAACCGTCCCGATCAGCTTCCGGGAGTGACCTTTCACGGTCCGTACGAATCGCACGATCTGGCGAGGATCTGCTCGCAACTCGATGTCGGTGTCGTGCCTTCCGTCTTCGCCGAGACGCACTGCATGGTCCTGTCCGAGATGTGGCGCGGCGGACTGCCAGTCGCAGCATCAGACATCGGGGCCATGCGTGACCGCGTCGTCGAGGGCGTAGACGGCCTGAAGTTCCAGCCGGGCGATCCAGCCAGCATCGCTCGTGCGTTGCGCTGGTTCATCCAGAACGACTCGTGGCGTTCATGGAGCCTGCCGCGACCGCGGCTGATCCCTGAAATGGTCGATGACTACGATCGGCTCTATCGGGATGTCTTAGCCCGCGGTTCCGCCTCATCGCCGCCCGCAGTGCATCACCATCGGTCAGAAGCTGCACCCGCAACGGCAGAGAATACTCAGTGGGATCAGCTCCGCGCCGATGACACGCTCATCGTGCAGACTTGCGGCTTTCTGGATGACGGAGATGGCGTTTACCGGCTGCACAGTCCCAGTCGCGCGTTGAGTCGCCTCGACAACGTTACCGTTGTGGACTGCCATCCGTATCATCGCTGCCTGCCGGAACTGCAGGAGCAGGCGGACGTCCTGATTCTGTCGAGCTTTAATGAAGACATCTTCCCGCTGATCGAACGGCGTCGCGCCGCCGGGCGAGTCACCGTGCTGGAAGCCAACGATTACTACTTCGACCCGCAGCCGTGGAATACGGGAGCAACCTTGTGGTTGAACCGTTCGGTCGAAGACTGGTTCAGTCATCTGCTGCGTTTGTGCGATGGCATTCAAGCCAGCACCCCCGAACTGGCCCGTCGCTGGCGCGAACGCACCGACCGCCCGGTGGGGGTCTTCCCGAATCAATTAACGAACATCCCGCCGCTGCCTCCTGCGCGATCGCGGCCAATCACGATCGGCTGGGGTGGTTCACTCGGGCATCTGGCTGACTGGTATCAACTGGCGCCGGGGCTGCAGAAGTGGCTCGACCGCAACCCTGACGTGCAACTCGCCGTGATGACGAACGAGAACGCGCGACAGTTCTTCCGTTTGTCGCCAGAGCGCTATTACTTCCAGACGTTCGGCACGCTGGCTGAGTTCTTTCAGTTCCTCGGGCGACTCGATATCGGGCTGGCGCCGTTGTTGCCGACAGACTTCAACCGTTGCCGCTCGGACGTGAAGTTTCTGGAGTACGCGTCGCACGGAGTGGTCGGCGTCTACGCGGATCTGGAGCCCTATCACGACTCGATCGAACACGGCAGCACCGGCTTTCTGTATCGCACCGAGGAAGAGCTATTCGCCTGCCTCGATGCTCTCGTAGCGGATGCTCAACTGAGGGAGCGTGTGCGACAGGATGCGTACTCGCATGTCGCCCAGCAGAGGCGTCTGGATGACCACATCAACGAACGGCTGACGTTCTACCGCGGGTTGCTCAACTCGGCGCGAGCTGCCGTGTCAGCAACCGCGCAGAAGGGTGCCCGCCCTGTCTCGGCATCAGTTCGTGAGCTGGCAACAACAGACGGTCGTTATCTGCAACTGCCCGCGAACCACGAGCCAGAGCAAACTTTGGCTGAAGCCATTGAAGGTCCGTCGACGCGCAATTCCATCACTGCGCTTACCCGAATCGTTGAACGACACCCTCACTACTTTGCCGCTCTGTTGCAGTTGGGGTCACTGCTCAACGATCAGCAGGAAAATCAGGCTGCGCTGCCCTACTTGCAGCGCGCCCGTCAGTTGAACCCGCAGGCCGCTGAGCCACTTTGTCAGCTGGCCCGCATCGCGCATCGCAGCGGCCAGTTTCAACAGGCTCAGCAGTTGCTGGAAACGGCGATCGAACTCAATCCGTACTCACCGCGTGCTTGGCGTTACCTCTTGCGCCTGCTGCCCGTCATCGCGGCAGGTCTCCGCCGTCAAGGAGTTTCTTTTGACGGCCGAAAGTGGGCCGAACGTGCTCGACAACTGCATCCGGCGAACTACTCATTGGCTCTAACAGGGCTGCCGCTTTACTCGCCAGACGAAGCGATCCCGCTGCTTCAGCAACTAGTCGAGATTCACGCTCCACAGTTGAGTCCAGATGACACGTCCGCAGTCGTGTTGTTCAGCGTGACGATCGGCACAATCGCAGGACCGCACCTCGCTCGCCCTGACGTTCTGCAGCTGGCCCGACGCGCCGCCGCAACGTTCCCCCAATCGGTGCGTCTCTCTGACCTGCTCGCGCGTGCCCTGATCGAACACGGTCATCGTTCTGACGGCCACACCGAGTTTGCGCGCGGTCAACAACTCCGCCGAGCTGCCCAGATCAACCGCGCCGAGTTCCCCCAAGAGGACGACAGCGTCCCTCTGCGGTTGATCGCCGAGCACTTGTCGGCCACTTCGGATGAGTGAGCGCAGCACGCTTCTGGACGGTTGATCCTTGCATTCTGCAACTTTGTTCCATTCTACTTGCCTGTCCATTACGTCACTGCCTCGCAGTTGCAAGAGTGCGAGGTATCTCTCCGGCTAGCGTCAAATGCACATGAAAGGGCCTGTGTGCATCTCACCAACTGGCTTCGACGATTCTCTTGTTGCTCGTGCGTCCCGGTCCCGAGCCGTTCTTGTCTCAAGTCCTCGGTCGAACTGGTGACTCGCAAGAAGTTACGCAGCGTTCGAAGACTGGAAATACTGGAACCGCGCCTGATGCTGGCATCGGACTTCGGCGACGCACCCGATACCAGCGCTGGGACCGGTGCCGGAAACTATCAGACACTGGCCGCGAACCTCGGTGCCAGCCATCTCGTTGACAACACCCAAACGGTCCTGTTCTTGGGAAGCCGGGTGGATAGCGAAGCGGATGCGTCACCCAACAGCCGAGCGAATGGCGACGATTTTGGCCCGTTAGCGGACGAGGACGGCCTGCTGGAGTCCGCTCAGGATCTGCTACTCACTGCAGGCACCGTTCCGATCGTTCGCGTGAGGGCCACGAATGCGACAGGCTCGGCGGCAACTCTTTACGGGTGGATTGACTACAACCGTGATGGCGTTTTCAGCAATTCGACGGAGCGGGCATCAGTAGTTGTTCCACAGACAGCCCGTAAAGCGACGCTATCGCTGGTATTTCCGCTCATCCCCGCCACAACAGCGCCGGGCAGGACCTACGCCAGATTTCGATTGAGTGCTGATACAGCAGCGGCAAATGCCATTGGTCCTGCCCTCGGCGGCGAAGTGGAAGACTATCCGGCCTCCATTACATCACGCAGTGACGGCACCGTGAATGAGGCGACTTCCATCAAGCTGGCCAGCGGGCTCAATGGAGCGCCGAATCTGGCGGTGGCAGACGGATTTGGTGCGGCTCTAGCATCAATTGGTGATCTGAACGGGGATGGCGTCGGCGACCTGGTCGTGGGGGCGACACACGACGATACGCAGGGCGATGCTCGCGGGGCCGTATATGTGCAATTCTTGAACGCTAACGGAACCGTCAAGAGTAGTACCAAAATTGCGAGCAACACCAACGGCGGACCGGCACTGGCCGATGTCGATCTATTCGGAATCGGTATTGCACCGATCGGTGATCTGAATGGCGATGGAATTACCGATCTGGTCGTAGGTGCTCCTCGCGACAATTCACAAGGGGATAATAGCGGGGCCATTCATGTCTTGTTCATGAATGCTAATGGCACCGTTTCCGATCGAGCAAAGGTGGCACGCAACACGAATGGTGGTCCTTCACTCGGCTCATTGGCTTTTTTCGGTTCATCGATTGCGCCTCTCGGCGATATTGACGGCGACGGCATTCCGGATCTGGCTGTCGGAGCTAGGCTGGATGGATCGGGCGCAGTATACGTCCTCCGCATGAATGCGAACGGCTCGGTCAGGGAGCATCGCAAGCTCGCTTCAAGTATCAATGGAACTCCCGGTATCCTGGCAAGAAGCCAGTTCGGAACCAGCGTCGCATCGTTAGGTGATCTGAACGGCGACGGCATCACCGACCTCTTTGTTGGGGCCTACTTCGATTCGTTCACCGGCCACGGATCGGGTGCCGGTTTTGTCCTGTTTCTCAACTCTGACAGCACAGTCAAGAACAGTGTGCGCCTCGACAATCAGTCAAACGGCGCTCCCGTTATCATGGCGCAGGACCAATTCGGTAGCGCGGCAGCCGCAGTGGGCGACATCAATGGGGACGGGATTTCCGATATAGCCGTTGGCGTAAGACGGGACCTGACGAACGGTGTTCGCGGTGGAGCTGTGCACATCCTGTTTATGAATACCGATGGGACAGTCAAAGGAAGCCGCAAGCTGGCACACAAGACCAACGGCACTCCGCCTCTGGCGCACGAGGGCTACTTCGGGATCTCAATCGCATCTCTGGGCGACATGAACGGCGATGGCATCTCGGATCTCGCTGTCGGGGCTCATAGAGATAGTTCATCCGGAGTTATGTATAGTGGAGCGGTTCATGTGCTCTTTCTGAACCCCGTCAACGATTATGGTGACGCTCCAGATACAACCAGCAGCACCGGAGTTGGCGACTATCAGACTCTGCCCGAGAACGAAGGACCCAGTCACGATGTTGCGGCGACTCGAAATACTTTGTTTCTCGGGTCAAGAGTATCAACAGAAGTCACAGCTCTGCCCAATCAACGGGCAAATGGAGATGATGCGAACTCGCTGCCTGACGATGAAGATGGTTTGATTGATCCACTTTACGAGCGTGGATTGACAATTAATTCGTCACCCATAGTGCGACTGCGTGCGACCAATTTGTCGGGGGCGGCGGCGAAACTGTATGGATGGATTGATATCAATCGCGATGGCATCTTTGATAATGCTACTGAGCGCGCATGGTTCAACGTGCCAGATGGAACGAGCAACGCGACGATCATTCTGCGTTTCCCGAAGATTCCGATTGGCACTGCGCCCGGCGATACGTTTGCCCGGTTTCGCTTCAGCTCGGACCCTGCGGCCCAAACGCCGACTGGCCCTGCAGCAGGTGGAGAAATTGAAGATCATGCCGTACGGATCGTTCAACGCAGCAGTGGTGTTGTTGAGAGTGTCAAAACACAGAAAATTGCCAGCGGACTCAACGGCGTCCCCACGTTCCCGGTCAATGCGGCCTTTGGCGCCGCCGTCGCACCGATGGGCGATCTGAACAACGATGGCGTGAATGATCTGATTGTTGCTAACGGTGCGGAAGATTCAGCTCGCGGCGGACTTCGTGTGCTCTTCATGAATACCAACGGCACAGTGAAAAGCAGTTACCGCATCGCCAGTCAGATCAACGGAGGACCGACGCTCTCAGCTGGCGACCTGTTCGGAAGCGGGCTGGCACCACTGGGGGATCTAGACGGCGACGGAATCGCTGATTTTGTAGCTGGAGCGATGCAAGATGACACTGGCGGAACGGACCGCGGTGCCGTCTACATTCAACTTCTGAACGCGAATGGAACGGTCAAACGTGGAGTAAAAATCGCCAGCGGTATGAATGGCGGGCCGAGCTTGGCGAACAACGCCTACTTTGGAGTTTCCGTCGCGTCGCTGGGCGACCTGGATGGCGATGGCGTAACGGACATCGCCGTAGGAGCCGAACAAGACTCGACCGGAGGGGCTAACCGTGGAGCAGTTCACATTCTATTCTTGAGCGCAGATGGAACCGTCAAAAGTAAACGACTTCTCGCGAGCAGTACAAATGGTGGACCGGCACTGACCAATGACGACCACTTCGGCGTGTCCGTTGCTACCGTCGGTGATTTGAATGGTGATGGTGTGGCAGATCTCGCCGTTGGCGCGTATCGCGACGACACAGGCGGCGCAGATCGTGGAGCCGTGCACCTGTTGTTTCTGAACGCAGACGGCACCGCGAAAAGCAGCACCAAAGTCGCCAGTCGGCTGAACGGTGGACCGACGCTGGCGAACGGTGTCACCTTTGGTGGTTCAGTGGCAGGGCTGGGCGACCTGAACGGCGATGGCACTGTCGATCTTGGCGTCGGTGCCGACGACGGTTTTGGAGTCTTTCATCTTCTGCTCATGAACACCGACGGCACCGTCAGAAGCCAGTTGCCGATCGGTAGAAATCAGAATGGAGGACCCACGATTGCAGCTGGCGACCATTTCGGCGCCTCATTAGCGAGTCTGGGCGATCTTGATGGAGACGGCATGGCAGATCTCGCTGTGGGTGCGTTCGCGGACGACGCCACGGGAACCAATCGCGGTGCTGTCCACATTCTGTTTCTGAAGGAACTTCAGGATGTGCTGAACGTCAACTTGATTGACAGCGATTCCGCTCACATAACGCGCGGAGAAAATAATGTTGAAGTAGTTATCAACAATGTTGCCGACGCTCGATACAGCATTCCCGCCGACACTCTGCGGATACTGAATATTCAAGGCGGATCCGGTTCGAACGCGATCGACCTCACTGCGATAACTGGAGCTGCGTTTCCATCTCTGACCGGCATCACGATTTCTGGTGGTGCAGGGAATGACACCATCACGGGCAGCGACCTGCCCGATGTGTTGAATGGTGGAGATCAGTCCGACGCGATCAATGGACGAGCAGGAAACGATACGCTATCGGGCGGCAACGGTGACGACACCCTCGCTGGGGATGCGGGATTTGATGTCCTGCGTGACATCGCCTATAGCGACTTCATCCCGATCCTGACGCGAGCCATTACCCTGACGGATACCCTGCTGACAGTGAAGCAAAGTAGCACGACGCTGACGGCAGACGCACTATCCGGTTTCGAGTCTGCAGACATCAGCGGCGGTGGCATGCGTGATGCATTGAACGCCTCTGGTTTCAACAGCTTGCTGGTGACGACTCTGAGCGGTGGTGGCGGCAACGACACCATCTTCGGAACGCCCGGTCCGGACGTCATTTTCACTTTGTCTGGTGCCGATTCCATCAACGGAAACGCAGGTGGTGATACCGTTGTGTCCGGTAGCGGAAACGACACCGTCAATGGTGGCGACGGCGCGGACAATCTGAATGGGCAGAACGGAAATGATTCCATCGTGGGAGATGGCGGAAATGACGTTCTCGTGGGCGGAGCCGACGTTGATACTCTCGTCGGAGGGCTTGGAAATGATTTCCTCAGCGGCCAGGCCGAAGCGGGCCGATTAGCTGGTGGCGAAGGGAACGATACATTGCAGGGGAACTCCGCCAACGACACGTTAAGTGGCGACGCTGGAGACGACCGCCTTTTTGGCCTGCAAGGTGATGACGCAATGGCCGGTGATGATGGCGAAGACTCTTTGCTCGGCGGTCCCGGTAACGACTCTCTGCAAGGTGGGCAGGGATCTGACACTCTGCAAGGCGATATTGGCAGCGACAGCTTCGACGGGGGAGCTGATTTCGACCGTATCAACGAGGTATTTGATACGAACGTGACTATCACCGGGATTGCGATGACACCAACTCCGCTGGGGACGGATACGGTGTTGGCGATCGAGCGCATTCAAATCACCGGCGGACCGAGCGCCAACTTTTTCGACGCACGCCAAGCTACCGTGCCTGTCTTCCTGGCTGGTGGTGGGGGCAATGATACCCTGCTGGGTGGCTCAAAGGCCGATGGCATCTCCGGCGGAGACGGCGACGACGTGCTCTCGGGTGGTGCGGGAATTGATATCATCGACGGCGGGAATGGCAATGATTACTGGCTGGAGAATGCTGATGCCGATTTCGCAGTAAACGGGACCGTGATCACGTCGTCGGTAACGGGCTCAGAGACTCCAGTGGGCGTCGAGCGCATCGTGCTGATCGGCGGCACCGCCTCCAATAAACTGGATGCCACTTCAGCAACAATACCCGTTGTCCTCATCGGCGGCCGGGGCAACGACACATTGCTCGGAGGAGCCGGGTCAGACACCCTCAGCGGCGGCAATCGCAACGACTCGACTCTTGCGAGCGGTGACGGTGCCGACTTTCTGAACGGCGATACCGGCTCCGACGTTCTCGAAAGTGACCCCGCAGACACTCCAGTCCTCATCCCCGGAGATACCCTCGTCGCGAATGTCTTCGCTCTGCTACCAGCCTGGATCGACTCGCTGTGAAGTTGATCCCGCTCCCACATCCGCATGCGTGCGGTTACCGGTTCTTAATCAATGTCTTGCCACATCTTCCTATTTATCCCAGATTGGCTCGCGGCCTGAAACTGATGTTCAAAGAATCGAAAGCGCGGACCTAAACTACTCGACACTGTCCGAACGGACTTGGACAGCATGAAGCAATCGAGACCTGATGGTTCCGTTGCCACGCTCGAAATGGATTTCTACATGTACCTGACCAACTGGCTTCGACTGTTTCTATCTCGATCTTTGCTGGATGAAGTTCAGCAAGCCCGTGCCGCAGTTCGTGTTCGCGAGCAGGCCCGGTCACGAGGCCAACGGCTACTGGAATGCCTCGAGCCACGGACCGTGCTTGTCTCCGACTTCGGCGATGCGCCTGACACGACTGCCGGAACAGGAACCGGCAACTATCAGACGACACTGGCGAATGGCGGGCCTGGTCACGTCATTGATGGGACGCAGAATTCGCTCTATCTCGGAACTCGCGTCGATAGCGAGTCAAATGCGTCGCCGAACATGAAAGCGAATGGCGACGATGTCACTACATCGATGAATGACGAGGACGGCCTGATTGATGCTACCCATGATCTAGTCGTGAATGTCGCGTCCGCACCAGTGGTCCGCGTCCGGGTAACGAATACAACAGGTTCGGCTGCTACGCTTTATGGTTGGATCGACTACAACCGAGACGGAGTCTTTGATAATACAAGTGAGCGAGCTTCCGCAGCAATTCCTACTGCTACCAACAACGGGACCTTTCTACTGACGTTCCCTACTCCTTCTGCCGCAACTTCCACGGGCTCTAGTTATGCTCGGTTTCGCTTGAGTTCAGATGCTGCCGCAGCCAATTCAACCGGCCCTGCAAATGGGGGGGAAGTGGAAGACTACTCAGCTTCCATCGTCAAGCGGACGACCGGAACCATCGATAGCAGCAAGACAAAGAAGATTGCGAGTGGTATCAATGGCGGTCCGGTTCTCACGGATCGTGCGGCATTTGGGAGCTCGCTGGCTGCAGTTGGCGATTTGAATGGTGATGGAACTGCTGACCTGATTGTGGGAACTGCCGGCGAGGACAGCGGGCGTGGGGCCGTACGGGTGCTGATGATGAATGCCAACGGCACTGTCAAAAGTAGCGGAAAGATCAGTCACCAGTTGAATGGCGGTCCGAGTCTGGCGAGTGAAGACGTTTTTGGGGTCTCAGTCACATCGGTAGGCGATCTGAATGGCGACGGCATTGCGGATATCGTCGTGGGCGCCATGCTCGATGATACTGGCAGGACAGATGCCGGCGCGGTCTATGTGCAATTTCTAAATGCGAATGGTACCGTAAAAGGTAATGTGAAAATTGCCAGCGGTATTAACGGAGGGCCTGCTCTCGCAGAAGCGGCCTATTTCGGTGTCTCTGTCACCGCATTGGGTGATCTGGATGGCGATGGTGTCAACGATGTGGCTGTCGGTTCAGAACAGAACGACACGGGAGGAACAGATCGCGGAGCCGTTCACGTGCTGCTGCTCAATTCCAACGGTACGGTGAAGAACAGCAAAGTCATCGCGAGCGGCACTAATGGTGGTCCTGCGCTGGCTAATAATGATCACTTTGGTGTCTCAGTCACGTCGTTGGATGATCTGAACGGCGACGGCGTCACGGATCTGGCCGTGGGAACGTATAAAGACGACACCGGCGGAACTAATCGTGGAGCAGTGCATATATTGCTCCTCAATTCCAATGGCACCGTGAAAAGCAGTGCTAAAGTTGCCAGTGGCGCGAACGGCGGTCCAGCGCTACCGAACTCCGCATACTTCGGAGGTACGGTTGCGTCGCTCGGCGATCTGGATGGCGATGGATTAACCGATTTGGGCGTTTGGTCTGATGATGCTCGAGGAGTGTTGCACGTCTTGCAACTCAACTCCAATGGTACGGTTAAGAACGCATTAGGGCTTTCGAGCGGCGTAAATGGCGCTCCAGTTCTGGCAAACGACGACTACTTTGCCACTGCGATCGCGCCGTTGGGTGATCTGGATGGGGACGGTGTGGCCGACTTGGCGATTGGTGCCTTTGGAGACGATGCTGGCGGGCCCGATCGCGGAGCAGTCTACGTTACTTTCCTGAAGGCGGTGCCAGATTCTTTGAACATAAACGTCTCCGGAGGGGAATCTATCCGGGCAGTCCTAACGGGCGAGAATATTGAGATACGAATCAATAACGTCGTTGATTCGCGCTTTACTTCTCCAGCAGCCACCCTTCGAACGATCAATATTCAAGGAGGCGCCGGTAACAATCTGATAGACCTGTCGGCGTTGAATAGCACTTCATTTCCCTCGCTTACCGGCGTTACCGTTTCAGGGAATAACGGCGATGACTCGATCATTGGGAGCGCATTAGTCGATGTCCTGAGCGGAGATGGCGGCAACGATACGCTGACAGGCGGGGACGGTGCTGACGTCCTGTCTGGCGGAGTGGGAACTGCAGACGTGGTTGTCGGTTCCACGACGACGAACTTGATACTAACGCCTACGCAGTTGTCGATCGGTCTCAGTAGCGCCTTGGTCATCGATATTCTGAATGGGTTCGAGAAGGCGTCGCTCACTGGTAGTTCTGACGCCAACTTGCTGGATGCCTCAACCTCTGCTATGTCGGTATCAATTGCCGGTGGCGGAGGCAACGACGTGCTGATTGGCGGAAGCTTTGCTGACAGCCTTGATGGGCAGGACGGCAGCGACATTCTGACGGGTGGCGGTGGCAGCGACATCCTCATTGGTGGTGCGGGCGGCGATATTCTGCGTGATATCCCCTATGCCGATTTTGTGAATGGTCAGACTCGTACGATCACCCTGACAAATTCATCTCTTACTGTGAAGCAAGGGGCGACGACGCTGTCTACCGACTCTTTGTCGAAGATTGAGTTCGCAGACGTTTCAGGCGGTACGATGCGGGATGTGCTGAATGCGTCAGCGTTCACCAGCCCTGGAGTTGTATCGCTGAGCGGTGGTGGCGGTAATGATGTGATTACCGGGACGTCGGGTGTCGATCTGATCCTCGCGGCAAGTGGAGCAGACTCGATTAGCGGTGGCGGTGGCAACGACACGATCATTTCTGGTGCGGGAAATGACACCATCAGCGGCGGTGATGGTGATGATAATCTGAGCGGCCAGGCGGGAAATGACTCCATTCTGGGTGATACTGGGAACGATGTGATCGTCGGCGGAGCCGGCATTGATATTCTCTCAGGGGGCGCGGGGAACGATTTTCTCAGTGGGCAGACGGAGGCTGGGCTCTTCAGTGGAGGGGACGGAAATGACACGCTTCAAGGTCATGCCGCCAACGACACTCTGCACGGAGATCTGGGCGACGACCGTCTGTATGGTGTCGCTGGCGATGACGTGATTACCGGCGGTGATGGCCTGGACTCGTTGCTCGGTGGTGCCGGGAACGATTCTCTCAATGGAGGCGCAGGCGCTGATACTCTGCAGGGAGATATTGGCAATGACGCCTTGGATGGTGGCGCAGGTTTCGATCGTATCAATGAAATCCTCGATGCAAACGTCACAGTTTCGAGTGTCAGTATTAGTGCGTCTCAATTAGGAGTTGACAGCCTGGTCGCTGTGGAACGTATTCAGCTTAGCGGCGGTGCGAGCAACAATCTGATCGATGCGCGCCAGGCTACAGTGCCGTTGTTCCTGTTTGGCGGCGTCGGCAATGATACTCTGCTGGGAGGCTCAAAATCTGATGGCCTCGCTGGGGGTGATGGTGACGACGTCCTCTCCGGCGGCGCGGACATTGATATTATCGATGGTGGAAACGGAAACGATTATTGGACCGAGCGGGCGAACGGCGATTTCACGGTCAACGGGACTGCTCTGGCTTCGGTGGCAACTGGTAGTGAGACGCCGATTTCGATCGAACGCATCGTCCTGATTGGAGGGGACGGAGCCAACAAGCTCGATGCTTCGCTGTCGACCCTGCCTGTGGTGCTGATTGGAGGACGCGGCAACGATACTCTGCTGGGAGGCACCTTGGCGGATACGATCAGCGGCGGCAATCGTGGCGATGCTACGGTAGTGGGCGGTGACGGTGTCGATTCACTAAATGGCGGCGCTGGCTCAGATGTTTTCGAGAATGATGCACCAGATACCAAGGTCACGGGCGCTGGCGACACCTCGATTGCCGATATCTTCACGCTGCTACCGAATTGGATTGATGTTCTGTAGCAGCGGGCGGAGTTGGTTCGAGGCCGCTGGTATCATCCATCAAATAGCCGTCACGATTCAGACCAGCGCAGCTCCTGACGCAGGGCGATCAACGCTCGGGTCCAGAGCATGCGGGTGGCTCCGGCGGAGCGGTTCAGGCGCTCGGCGATCGCTTCGTGCGACAGGCCTTCGAGGTGTCTGAGGATCAGGACTTCGCGGTAATCATCAGGCAAGCGCGAGAGAACTTCGGCCAGCAGGACATCCAGTTCGCGGTGGGCCAACTGCTGACTGGGTGAGGGACCGGATTCGGCGAACAAGGCTCCCAGCCGTTGCGAGGACTGTGCGAGTTGCGCGTCGAGCGACACTTCCTGTGTGAGGTCTCGCTTGGCAGTGCCGTGATAGCGGCGGATCTCATGGGCCAGTGCGTGAGCCAGGATCTGTCGCAGCCACGCGGTGAGTTCCGCTTCGGTCGAACCTCGAAACTGCGGGAAGGCCTTGACCGCTTCCAGCAAGGTCTGCTGCACAACGTCTGAAGCGTCGAACTTGGCGGCGAAGCGGCTTTCGACCTGCACTCGGGCCAGCAAATGCAACCACGGTTCGAACCGGCGCAGCAGATCTCCCTGAGCCGCAGCGTCACTGCACTGGGCGCGATTTAGCAACGTCTCAAACGAAGCTGCTGGCATGCTGATTCCAAAGCGATCGACTACGAGTTATCCGGCACATGCGTCGTAGCAGGCACATTCCATGTGCCGTAGCCCTCAGCGGACGGCACACGGCGTGTACCTGCTACTTTGCTCTGGTCTGTCAGGGTTGTGTCCTCGCCAGCTTCATCCGACAGAACTTCAATAACCAGCGAAATCCTGGACTGAAGATGTTCCAGAGCACCAGCAGCGCGCCGATCGCATGGGCTCCGAGCAGCAGGATGAACCACCAGGCGTGCCATGAATAGTGTTGTTCCGGCGGCATGCGTTTGGCTTCCAGCGACATGATGAACATCGCGAGTACAACCGACAGCAGAGTCGTGCTGCCCAGCAGCCAGGTCAGACGTCGCCATTCGCCCGTGAAGACCGTTCGCAAGAGCGTCGCAAGCCAGGTCAGTCCGGGCAGCGCGGCGAGCCCCATCGCGATGGGTAGTGCCCACGAGTTCTCGCGCCAAAAGCCTCCCGGTGGGTCGGGACGAAACGCCAGCAGCGATGTAGTGCAGATGCCGACTCCGGCCACGATCAGCGCGGCGCGCCAGGCACCGAGGTCCTTGCGACGCACGCCAGCTCGAATCAGCCAGAACGGAATCAGCAAGACCACAAACGCCAGACCGACGAACAGTCCCGCCTGTCGCAGCAGGTTCGCTTTGCCCGCGTCCCATTCCGCCTGCGAGGGAGCCCACGGCAGTTGTCGAATCAGACGTGGGTCGCCTGTTGCCTGGCTTCTTTGAGAGGGCGAGGCTTTCGCCGAGCCGCCCGAGCTAGTCTTTAAGCCATGGGTTGGTTCCCCGTCGGCTCGGCCGGAGCCTCGACTTCCCGTTGCATACGTGCCGTCCGCGTTCGCTGGCAGCACGGCTCGTGAAACGACATGGCTGAGCAGCGGCGCTTCGCTGCCCACTCGAGTCAGCAGACGTGAGTTCTCGAACGGCGTCGCGAGCCGCGCGTGAGTCGAATCGAGGACGCGGTTGTTTTCCTGCAACCGCGCGTTGGAACTCTTCCATGTCCGGCCGAGTGGCTTACCCGTCGAGCCGTCGAGCAGCGTCAGCGAATCGCCGCTCGAGGCAGAGACGATCACGCGGCCATCGGCCGTACGCTCAAACCGTGAGACGAAGCCGTAACCGAACTCGGGGGCATGCGACCATTCCCACAAGGTGTCCGTCAGCCCGTGACTGGCGGTGATCTTGTTATGGCCCGAGCGCAACAACTCCGGGTACCCGTCGCCATCGAGGTCGTGGGCCCACAGCAAGTTCGAGTTGTAGTGCGTTCGGTCAACGATCTGCCCCGCATGATCAAGCAGCACCAGGTCTTTGTCGTTGCCAGCCTCGTCGATCGTGACTGCCACTAGACGCTGCATGCGTGCTGCAGCGGTTTGCCCCTCTGAAGATGCCGCAGTGGTATGAGCACCAACAATCAGCACGCTCGCATCCATGGTGTTGCCGGGCGCGCGTGTTCGTGTCCAGGTCCACCGCGTTTCCCCGGTGTCGCCGCGCAACACTTTCACGACCTGCGGCTGTTTCGACTCCAGCGAGACCACCTCCGGACGGCCATCGCCGTCGAGATCACCGACCTGCGGCATGGCATCCGAATGGGTATTGAACCAGGCCCAGGGTCTCGTGTCCGGCTTCCACAGAGGTTTGCCGTCGCGACCGCTGTAAGCCTGGATGTTGCCGACCGATGAGTCATCAGGCGCTTTGGTCGCCGTGAGCAGCAGGATGTCGAGCGTCCCGTCTCCATTCAAATCAGCGGACGCGTCGAGCAGCAATTGAGCCACCGTAGACAGGTGCTCTCCGCCTTTGCCGAGCAGTTCGGTACACGGTTCGGACCAGCGCACTGTTCCGCGACGACTATCAATCAGAGTGAGTTGCATCTCCTGATGACTGACGGGAGTAACACCGCCCTGTTTGTCAGGCTGTTGTCCTGACAACCTCAGCGTCATCAGGAGTTCCGGCTGGCCATCACGATCGAGGTCCACCGCACGAATCGTGGAGGGACTGATTTGGTTCATCCGCGCAGCCTGCCATGCCGCTGAACTCGCCTCCGTTGACGCTGGACGTAACTCATCGGGCAACGTCCATTTCGGACCTCCCCAGATCCGTTGACCTGTCTTGCCGGAGACTGCCTGCATCAGCAATGGCACGGTCTTGTTCTTCATGAATTCGGCTGCGTCGCGCTCGATGTCCCAGAACCGCAGGTCGCGTGTGATCAGCAGGTCTGCCAGTCCGTCACCATCAAAGTCACCCAGTGGCGCGGGGAAGGACTGCAGGTCGCCAACTGTGAAAGTGTTGGGAGTTTCGGGCCATCCCGTGTTCCACGTGGTCATAATGCGGCCATCGAAGCCGGAAGCGACCTGCACGCCGTAGTCCAGTCCCTGGCCACCCACGCTGCGCGACAGCTCGGCGATGCCATCGCCATCGAAGTCCTGTTCTTCCACCCACGAGCCCAGCCGTCGAAAGGCTTCGGACGGGGCACCTCGCAAGACGACCAGCCGACCGCTCACGGTATGCGGCCAGTGATAGCGCGAGGCGAACCGCACCGGATCATCTGGCACGAACACCGCCAGATCATCGAGACCATCGCTGTTCCAGTCGACGAGCTGCGGCAGCGTCAGATCGTCGGCCTGATGCTCAATACGCCCCGTTGCGGCGTCGATGATATACAGTGAATGCGTTCCTCCATCGCTCTGAGTATCCGGATGCCGGTGGACCGGGATGACGAGTTGCGGCTCGTGGAGCACGTTTTCAATGTGCTCACTGTTTTGACTGACGCTTTGTTTGGCACGTTTAAAACGTGCCCCACTTTGCCACCAGAACATCTCACCGATCGTGCCGGCCAGCGCGGCATAGTCAGTCACTCCCAACGGCACACGCTGCCACCACACGCTGCTCCCGTCGCGGCCAGAGAAGCAATCGATATAAATTATATATTCTTCATAGTGATGGTTTGCGAATTCCCGCGCCAGGCGCGGGCGGAACTCACTGCGAACCGACGCCATGATAATTTCACGCTGCCCGTCGCCATCGATATCCGGGCCGATGGCAAATTGTTCGGGCCGCCAGTGTGTGAAACCACCGCGCCGTGGAATGCGACGTGTCCAGCGCGGCTCGCCCGTCAGACCGTTCAACACGCGGCAGCCGTCGGACAGATCCGATCCCTCTTCGCGAATACCGGGCAGGATTACTTCCCGCTTGTTATCGCCATCCAGATCCGCCGCCAGCGGCCAGCTATGTCGCGGTTCCTGATAATGCCACGCGCCCATGCCGATGCTGGATGACACATCCCACAACGCCTTGCCTTGAGTCATCGAGTACGCACTGTCGCGCGTGCCGCGTCCATCCGTTTGCGCGGTGAGCAACACTTCCGCGATCCCGTCTCCATCCAGGTCCGCGAAACGCGGAGTCTCCTGCAACCCGGGGCCGAGATCATGCGGTCCCCACAAGGGCTTGCCGGTTGTGACATCAATCGCCACCACGAACCGCGAGGCCGCGGCCATGACGTATGACCGTTCCGCGTCGCCGGGGATGAGGGCGGTCTCCAGCAGGGCGTCGTTCAGCACCGTTTGATTGACCATACCGGTCGGCTGCGGCAGTTCGAACTTCCACAGCGACTTTCCCGATCGCGCATCGAAGGCTTCGATCCACACCGCTGCGGCGGTTCGCTGCGCGACCAGCAGTTTCGGCTGTGCGGGATCATCGAGACTCCAGACGGGCTCGCCGAGCAACTGAGCCACGCTGCCGTTGTGATCCTGAGCTCGATACCACCACAACGGCCGACCGTCCTTGCCGGAGGCCGCGACCAGTTCCGCCAGCGGAACCGAAGTCTGCAACGGATGCGGCGGACCTTGCCGGTTGGTTCGAGGACCTCGCCAGACGGGGTCGTTGATACCGTCGCCATTGAGGTCGCAGAGCGGCTGCACGAGTTGCGGCGGCCGACCGTTGACCTGCCACCACGGCTCGAACCATCTGAGTAATAGCTTCCAGGCGTTCTCGTTGTTGTTGTCGTCCAGCAGCGGCTTCACCAGTGGTGAATTCACGCTCCAGTCAGCTTCCCACAACGGAGCGACTTTTGTGTCACGCAAACCATCCGGTTTCCAGCCGAACTGAGCATTCGCTGCGTAGCACCGCAGCGTCGGCTTGTTCGGGTCTTGTGGCCCCACAAAGAGTCGTGGCGGTTGGTTGTTATTTTCCTTAGGTCCTTTAGGTCCCTTCTCTTTATCAAAGGACGAAAAGGATCTAAAGGACCTAAGGCTATCAATTGATACTCCCACTGGTGACGACAACACGATCGGATCTCCAACCGTCTCATTGGTCAGGCCGACATCGAACTTCATCTGCTGGCCGGCCATCACGTCGAACAGATAATCGCGACTCAACTTGGATGGCGCCGTCAGACGCAGTTGATACGGTCCTGCGGGCAGCGGCAGCGGTTCCTTGGTGGGCAACGTGAACGGCGAACCGACCGGTTCGTTATTGAGCGTCAGCACCTGAGCGACTTCCGCATGCAGCGTGGATTCGCGCGGCGTTTCGAAGGTCAGATAACCCAACTGAGCCTGCGAGTGCGTCTGCCACGCAACCAGGCTGCCGGTCACCACGAAGACAGTCGCTGTTACCGCCGCTGCTGCGACACCGACGCTGTGTTTTTGCTGCTTGAGCCAGCGGGCCGCCTGCTCGGCCAGCGTCGCGCGTCGAGCCTTGATCGCGCGACCTTCGACAAACGCTCGCAGGTCGTCCGCCAGTGACTGAGCCGTCGCGTATCGCTGCGCGGCTTCCTTTGACAGGCACTTCAGAATGATGGTTTCCAGGTCACGCGGCAGGTTCGGACGCACCTGGCGCGGAGCAGGTGGCTCCCGCGTCAGGATCTGCGAGATCACCGCATGGGCCGAGTCCGCCTCGAACAACGGCTTGCCTGTCGCCAGCTCATACAGCGTGGCACCGAGACTATATATATCCGTGCGATGATCGATCGGGTTCTTCGCTGCGGAAGCCTGCTCGGGCGACATGTATCGCGGAGTACCAAGAATCGCGCCCGCCATGCTGAGCGACACATCGTCGATCCGCTTAGCCAGCCCGAAGTCCGTCAGCCAGATGCGACCATCAGGGTCGAGGATCAGATTCGATGGCTTGATGTCGCGATGAATAACCCCACGCTGGTGCGCATGAGCCAACGCTTCTGCCGCTTGCAGGCCCCAGTTGGCGACGGCGGTATCGGGGTTCGTTTCCTTAGGTCCTTTTGGTCCCTTGTCATCTATGGGACTTATGGGACCAATAAGACCAATGGACTCAGAAACATTCCGTACCAACTCTGCCAGGCTTTGGCCTTCGATGAATTGCATGGCGTAGTAGTTCACGCCGTTCTCACAGCCGATCGCGAAGATCGGCACGATGTTGGTGTGGTGCAGCCCCGCGACGGTCTCGGCCTCGCGTTGAAAGCGTTGCATGGCTTCGCTGTCGGCAGCGGCTCCGTAGCGCAGTACCTTCAAGGCTACGCGCCGCTTCAGTGAGATCTGCTCGGCTTCGTAGACGACTCCCATGCCGCCGCGACCGATTTCGCGCACGATGCGAAAGTCACCCAACTGAGTCAGTCCGCCAGCCACCGCCTTCGGAGCGGAAGCTCGATGAATGAACTCGATCCCCGAAAAGCAGCTCGCCAGCTGATCGGCAAAGTCGGGATGTTCGGCCAGAATCTTCTGCCGGTCCGGTTGGCGTCCCTGTTGCAATTCCGCGAGATACCAGTCGAGCACATTTGCCAATTGCGACGCCTGGTCGTCCGCTGGAAGAGAGCGCGTCACATCCAGATCGACCGGGACCGGAGTCGTCTGAGGAGATTGATCGTCTGGGGGCAAAGTCATGATGGCTCCGGCGAGGCCGCGAAATCAGGCATGTGGTTTGCTTACCACAAGCTGTTTCGCGAAGGCATATTACCGAAGGGCCCGAACGCTGCAGGATGTCACGCGGAAATCCTCAAATTTCACGCGGACTCTGAAATGCAGCCGAGATGTCTGTCGATAAGCCACCAGAATTTTCAGAGCACTCTGCGAAATTGTGGAGAACGACTGTTGGTTGACGCTGGCGTTGACAGGGGACAAGTTGCCAAGATGCGGTGCGTTGAGGCGTTTACCGCGGGCAACAGGTATTCGAGATGACGGTGCAGTCACTCTCTACTTCAACAGGCATGATTAAGGCCGCCAAACAGCGGCGGCCTGAGGCGTGGGAGCGCGTCGTGCAGACGTACGGGCCTATGGTCTATTCATGGGCTCGGCAGTGCGGCTTGCAGGACACCGACGCGGCGGATCTGGTGCAGGACGTCTTCTGTTCCGTGTACCAGTCCATCGACAAGTTTGATCCGGAACGTCTGGATGGCCGGTTTCGGAGCTGGCTGTTCGGAGTGACTCGCAACCGGCTGAAGGACTACTTCCGCAAGACCTCAGGTCAGCCCCAAGGATCTGGTGGCACCACGGCGCACCTGAAATTGCTTAATCTGCCGGCGGCTTCCGAAGGGTCGATAGAAGCCGGGATTCCGAATCTCGCCAAACGGGCGTTGATGTTGATTGAATCCGACTTCGAAGAAACGACCTGGCTGGCGTTCTGGCGGGTCGTGCTGGATGGGGTTGCTCCATCGGCGGTGGCTCACGAGCTCGGGATGTCCGTCGCGGCGGTCTACAAAGCGAAGTCGCGTGTGCTGCAGCGACTGCGAACGGAACTCGGCGAGTCGCTCTGAAACCCACGAAAAGCCCGCGTTGAGTTTTTCTGTCAGACTTTTGCGAATAAAACGGGACTTATGTGTAAGACGTCTCGGGAGTGCGCGCCCTGAGCGTCCGAATTTGCCCGGATCGAGCCGGTTGGCCTGTCGCCGTGACTGACTTGCTGAGTGGCAGGCATCCGTACCACATCGCGTTAACTCATCACGCAGTTCGATCACCGAGTGGGCCTTGGATTCGGAGAACGCTGTGTCTTGGCAATGTCCGTCACCAGAGATCATCCGCAACTTTGCGGTCGGCCGATTGGCCACCGAGGCGATTGATGATGTGGCGACGCACATTGACTCCTGCGAAACCTGCCAACTGCGGATGGAGCGGTTGAGTGCGTCCGGCGACACTCTGGTGAAAGCGTTGCAGGTAGAGGCTCAACCGGAAGGCTTTCTGGATGAAGCCGCGTGTCAGGAGTGCGTGCAGCGACTCGTCGAGCAGTCCACCTCGGGGTTCGGAACGGGTGAATGGGTGAAGTCTCCCGAGCCTGACGAGCCGCCCATCTCTCCCAAAGGCGTGCGCTTCGGGCAGTATCTGCTGCTGAGACAGATCGGTCGCGGCGGCATGGGGTCGGTCTATCAGGCCCTGCACCTGCATCTGGAGCGGATGGTTGCCATCAAGGTCCTGTCGTCGAATCGGATGAAGGATCAGGACGCCGTGTCTCGCTTTGAGCGCGAGATGCGCGCGGTCGGACGGCTCGAACATCCGCATATTGTTCGCGCGATGGACGCGGGCGAGCACGAGGGCGTCCACTTTCTGGTGATGGAATATGTGCACGGACCGGACGTCTCGACAGTGATCTCGCGGGTGGGGGAACTGCGATTCGAAGATGCCTGCGAGATCGCGCGTCAAGCGGCCGTCGGACTGGACTATGCACATCGGCGCGGGCTGGTGCATCGCGACATCAAGCCATCGAACCTGATGATCTCCGTGAGTCCCGACGCGGTTCAGCATGCTCATGACGAACCGGCCGTCGTGCGGGTGCTCGACTTCGGCCTGGCGTTACTGGAGGACGACCGTGGTATCGTGATCGCCGGACTGTCTTCGCCCGCTGTGTTCAGCGAACTCACGAGCACCGGACAGTTGATGGGCACGTTGGACTACATAGCTCCCGAGCAGATCGATAACAGTCATGACGTCGACGTGCGGGCGGACATTTACAGTCTCGGCGCAACGCTGTTCAAACTGCTATCGGGACGCGCGCCGTTCTCGGACAGCCTGCCGATGAAGCGGCTGGAAGCGATTACGACGCGGGATGCGCCGCTGCTTTCGACGGTGCGCGCTGACTTGCCTGCGGGCTTGTCCGAGTTGTTGCAACATATGCTGGCGCGCGATCCGACTGCCCGCTTTCAGACGCCCGCTGAAGTGGCCGCGGCGTTGAAACCATTCGCCAGCGGAGCGGATCTCAACGCGCTGGTGCGAGCTGTCTGGGAGCCTCAAGCTGCGGCGATTCATATGCCGGCGATGCCGTCCGCGCTTCTCCAACGTGTGAGCGGAACGGAAGCAACGGCTCCCTATCTGTTTCCTGTGGATCAGGTCTCGTCGAACGATCCGACCACCGATCGGCAGCAGCGTTCGGAAACTCAGACGAACCTCGGCCAGAGTTCTGCTTCACACACCACTGAGATGCAGGAGACACCTGAAGCGACGACGCCGAAGACCGGGAAGTCAGTGTGGTTCAAAGTCGCGCTGTTGCTGATCGCACCGCTGCTGGCCATCGGCGTTGTGGCATCCAAGTTCAACACCCCCGATAAATCACTCGCGGTCCAGCCTGCACCCGACGCTGAACCAACTCCGTTGGAAGAACCTGAGCCGCTGATCGCGCCGTTTGATGTCAGCAAAGCGAAGGCTCAACAAGCGGCGTGGGCGAAGTCGCTGGAGGTGCCTGCCGAGTTCGAGAACTCCGTCGGCATGAAGTTCCGCGTCATCCCGCCGGGTACGTTCCGCATGGGACTGACAGCGTCGGAAGTGGAAGAACTCCAGCAGCCATTGAGTACAGGTTGGGCGAACAGTCTGCTGACGAGTTCTGCGACGCAACACGATGTCACGCTCACACAACCGTTCGCGATCGGCGTGAATGAAGTCACTGCAGAACAATTTGCCCGCTTCGTCGATGCGACGGGTCATGAGTCAACGATCGACGGACGCAGGAATGACGAATGGCGCACCCTGCGTAAACCGGGCGCGCCTACACAGACGGCGCTGTCGCATATCACCTGGCATGACGCCGTGGCTTTCGCGGACTGGCTGAGCCGCCGCGAGAAGGCGACGTACTCGTTGCCGACCGAAGCCGAATGGGAGTTCGCGTGCCGGGCTGGAACGGTGGACCCGTGGCC
>CAYLTY010000097.1:0-29886 GCA_964386705.1 uncultured Planctomycetaceae bacterium | reverse complement strand
CGCCGGCCCACCAACTGACTTTGTAGGGCGGACAATCCTGTCCGCCGAGCCGCTGGCCGTAGGGTGGGACAAGCGATCGCGACGATTCGGTAGGCCTGCGCATTCAACTCAAGCTGGCCTCGATGATCTGTCTCCGCGAACAACAGGGCTCGATCGCGCCGGCCCACCAACTGACGGCCTCGAATGCTGGTCCCACCCTACGCCGTAGGGATCGAGTGGGAACTGGTACGCAACAGCCACGCCGGCTACTGGAACTTGGCCTTGAAGATCGCAACGCCGAGCTTGGCGTCGAACTCGGCCAGGAGCTGGGCTCCGCGCTTCAGCTTGGTCACGCCGTCGATCGTCACAGACGGGATCTTGGACTGGCTCATCTCTTCAATTCGCGCGCGCAGACTCGCCGCGAGTGTTTCAAGCTCGACGATGCCTGAACGCAGATCGGCAACGCTCACTTCGCCGACGCGCACTTCGCTGGAATGAGGTTTCGCAACCTTTTTCTTAGCCATGATGCCACCAGCGTGTCGTCCAGTTGTTTCAAAGTCAATTCAACTCGTTTCAGTGCAATGACTTGAACTGATTCCGCAAATGTTGCCTCAATGTTGTTGCAATGTTGTTTCAACTGTGGCATAATCCGGAAGTCGCAGCCAGACAGGCTGCACGCCGGCAGCAACGCTCGGCGGACGGCAATGTCACATCGGCGAAGGGCAGCTTCGCACAGCAGTGAGGTGAGGAATGTCCCGGCCAAAATCAGCGGTTCGAGTCCGCAAACCCGGACTGGATGATCTCATCACTCTGCGTGAAGCGGCTCGGCTGACGTGCTGGAGTCACACCACTCTGTGGCGTTACTGCACACGCGGCAAAGGCCCGCACAAGCTGGAATTCCTGCAGGTGGGCCGCACGATGCTGACCACTCGGCGAGCCCTCGCGGCCTTCATCGACCAGTGCCGGCAGCCCACATCAGCCGCAGCGAAACGCGAGTTCCGTCAGCGGCTGCGCGACAAGGGCCTGGCCTGAGGACAACTAACACAACTCCTTCCCGCTCCCCTCGCCCCGGTAATCCGGGGAGAGGGGCTGGGGGTGAGGGGCAGCTTTCAACTCGCAGACTTCCGAGGCCTTGAAGACTTCGGAAGTCTCTTGCCCACACATCATCCGGGTTCAGCCATGCCCATGAATCGATCAACAGCGGAAGCGGCGGCTATTGAGCAGATGAAGCAGGAGCCCGGCCTGCGTCAGCACACCTGGAGTCTGGCGTTCGTGCTGGGTTCCGAGGTGCTGGTCGTCACGGAAGCACATCTGGGTTTGAAGTACGTCAGCACGGTCAGCGGTCGCTGCCCGACGTATCCCGTCGAGTACCGCTGCAGTTGGTTACGGGCTGTCAGTCTGCAGTTGGATCCTCAGATCACGCAGCCGACGTCGGAGGTCGACGCCAAAGGCGGGGAGCAAGGTGAGTCGAGCGATGAACCGCCAAGTCAGCCGAGTGCACCGGCCGGCGCCACAGGGGGGACTAGCTCGACCCGGTCGGCTGTGTGATCCGCGGATTCAACGATTTGATAATCAATAAAACATTTTCTACTAGCTCCCCTCGCCCCGGTAACGGGGAGAGGGGCCGGGGGTGAGGGGCGATCCCAATCTTCCCTCTCAATATTGCCGAGCGGCACTTTGGTAATTGCGCGGACCATGATTGGGAAGGCGAGGCTCCTGCCGAGCCGGGAGCTACCGGCAGGCTGATTCGCGCATGCGGCTCGGCGGGAGCCTCGCCCTCCCAGCGCAAGCCAGGGTGCGAATCAGTAATCGCCGTCTTATGCGCCGCTCCCTCACGGTCGCGGTGCAGCAACCTTCTTTCATCACAGAAACGGAGTTCCCTCATGTTGGTATTATCACGTAAAGCCGGCGAACGAATTCTCGTCGGCGAAAATATCAGTATCACGATCGTCCGCATTGGATCAAACACCGTGCGACTGGGGTTCGAGGCACCTCGAGCCACAAACATCGTCCGCGAAGAAGTAACCATCCCGATAGTCGCTGATCGCTCCGCGATCAGAACGCGAACTGGCCTGTAGCATGGACGCCCCGTCCGTGCGTCGTGGCTGCAGCACGGACGAGGCGTCCATGCTACGGCTCAGGATCGCGTTCGGGTGGCACGCCCAGAGCGAAGCGATGGGCGTGGGCGCAGGGACATGACAGCCACGCCCTTCCCGATGGTCAGAGCGTGCCACCCTGCCGCGAATTGAACATCAGTGAGAATTTCGTTTGCAGGGCGGACAATCCTGTCCGCCAGCAGGTCGGCGGTAGGGTGGGACCAGCGATCGCGACATCTTGGTGGGCCTGCGCATCCGACAGCAACATGGTTCGAGGATCAGTCCCCGCGAACAACAGGACTCGATCGCGCCGGCCCACCACTGACGGCCTCGGATGCTGGTCCCACCCTACACGGTGCGCCAGCGTTCGGGTGGGCACAGGGATGTGACAGCCACACCCTTCCCGGTGGTCAGAGCGTGCCACCCGCCGCTCACCCAAATAAAACCACAAATAAAATATAAACCACAAAATCTCATCAGGAGACATTCCACGATGTGTGCGGCGCGGTGGGTTCCGGTGGAGGAACTGAAACAACTCGCGAGTGGCCGATGGGCTGAGATCCTCACCCAGCACGGCTTTCCGAGTGATCGCATCTCGACCGTGCACGGTCCGTGCCCCAAGTGCGGCGGCGAGGATCGGTATCGGACGTTCGATGACTTCTCCGAAACCGGCGGGCTGTACTGCAATCAGTGCTTTTGCCGGCAAAACTCCGATGGTTTTGCGGCGTTGCAATGGTGGCTGGACTGCTCGTTCGCCGAAGCCGTGCGGAAAGTGGCTGACATCGTCGGCGGGCAGGTCAAGGCGCGGACTCGCCTGACGAAGCCCGATCCCGTGCAGCACCTCACGCTGCGTGCGTGGCATGAACTGCCTGTCAAACTGTGGTGCCGTCACAAGCCGGGAGTGACTCCGGAATCCGTTCAGGCGGCTGGCGGCTTACCCGCTCGTTACCGCGATCAGTATAGTGTGATCGCCTTTCCGGTGCTGGGCAGCCGAGGCCTCGCGTCCGCACCCGTCGGCTGGGCGTTATTCGATCAGAGCGGCGGCGACCTGCCTGTCTTTCAGAAGAACCGCTCGCTGCCGGAATGGAAGAAAGTCAAACTCACCGCCGGTAGTGAATCCGGCTTGCTCGGTGACGCCGGTCGTCTGATCGCGTCTCCGGAAACAATTCATACGGTGTGGAAGGTTGAAGGCGTCAGTGACTGCCTGGCGCTGATGGGCGCAATTCCGCCGAGTGAAACCGGTCACGCGGTCATTACTACTGCAAACGGCAGCCGCGAGAAACCTCAAGCCTGGATACTGGATGCTCTGGCTACAACCGCTGCGGGCACTGCCGGGCGAGTCATCGTGCTGCACGACTGTGATCAGCCGGGCGAAGATGGAGCAACTCGCTGGGCCGCGCAACTGGCTGGAGTTTGCCATGAAGTGCGTCACGTGCGACTGCCGTATGAGATTCAGGCAACTCACGGCAAGGACCTGCGCGACTGGTTCCACGAAGGCCACACGTTCGACGAACTGCTCGCAATGGTCGAGGCCACCAAGCCGACGGAACGTCGCCCGGTCGAAGCTGATGATACTGCGCCCAAATGTGTCATCAATTATAATCGCACTGACAGTCATGGAAGTTGCGAACCACTTTCGATGGAACGCATTCTGGCCAACTGTTTTGAGCTCACCGATGGCTGGCCGCGGCGCGTGGGTCGCATGCTCTTCACGTTTCAGGCGGGTGAGATTCAGACGATCGACAATCAACCGGGATACTTTGGATATCTCGGCCAGCAGACGGGGCGGCCGTCTGAATTCTGGCGTGGTCCGGCGTATCACACGAAAGCTGAGGTCTTCGAGCAGGTACGTCGCGCAGCCCCAGCGTACGACTCGATTGAATATAGCCCGCACGAGCCTGAAGTTCCGAACCGCTTCTATGCCTGTCCGCGTTCGCCCGAGATTGAACCCGGCGACGGTCGCGCGTTGGATACTCTGTTGAGTTTATTATCACCGGCAACGGAACAGGATCGCGATCTGTTGCGACTGATGTTTGTGACGCCGCTCTGGGGCGGCCCCTCTGGCACCCGCCCCATCTTTGTTCTGACGTCGGACGCCGGCCGCGGCGTGGGTAAATCCGCGACCGCACGCATTGTCGGACGGCTCTACGGCGGCCATATCGACCTCACCGCCAACGAAGCTTTTGAACGCATCAAGGAACGGCTGCTGACCCCGGAATCCCTGCGTTATCGAGTCGTGCTGCTCGACAACGTGAAGTCCAACCGCTTGAGCTGGTCGGACTTCGAGGGCTTGATCACATCGCCAGTTGTCAGCGGTCGAGCCCTCTATATCGGCGAAAGTCAGCGACCGAATACTCTCACATTTCTGATGACGATGAACGGTCCGAGTTTCAGTAAGGATCTGTCTCAGCGGTCGGTCATTATCAAACTGGATCGGCCCGAGTATTCCGCCGACTGGATTCATCGGCTCGAAACGTTTGTGGATCAGCACCGGCAGCAGATCTTCGCAGACGGCATTGCCTTCCTGCGCCGCGAGCGAACCGCGATCTCGGGACATAGTCGCTGGGGTGCCTGGGAAAGCAACGTCCTGCAACGACTGCCCGACCCGAGCAGCATCCGTAAGGTCATCGACGAACGGCAGCGAGCGACGGATACGGACTCCGACCAGTCGGATCTGCTGCAGGACTACTACCGCCGCCGATTGGGCGACTTGCAGTATCAAGCGGATCAGGAACAAATCTTTATACCCACTGAGTACGCCGCGCGGTGGTATCGAGAAGCGCTCAACGACAAGTTCGCCAGCACGATCGGCGTGATGCGTTCCATCAATCAGTCCATCGACGAATCGGAATTCACGAACCTGTTCCGCATCGGCCGCAGCTACGGACGCGGAGTCCTCTGGCGCGGCGATCTCGCTGGCGACAAACAGATCCTCACCGACCTGGAACATCGCCACGAACTCCAAACCCGCGGCGGCAGCTTTTGAAAGAACAAGAATCAGCCACGGATGGAACACAGCTGAAACACGGGTCAGCACTTCGGGAGGGCGAGGCTCCTGCCGAGCCGTGCCACGTCTGCGATTGACGATTGTTACTACAGAGAGACGGCTCGGCGGAAGCCTCGCCCTCTCATCCTCGCGTTGATGATGCCGCTGTTTGTCGGCCCCTTATCGACCTTCTGTTCCAACCCTGCTCCGCATTTCACTGAGGCCACCCGATGCCTTCCTCTGCAACGCGAACCGACAGACAACTGCGAGCCTGGCAAGGACAGCTCAGCCAGAAGCTTTCGGCATTGTGTGACCGCGATGACTGGCCCGCCGAAAAGTATGCGCGGCTCCGCGCGTCGCAGATCCTGGACCAGCTGCGCAGCTATGTCCCGGAAGCTGATCAGGAACTGATTGACCTCTGGGCCGACGTCGCGACGGGCGCAGGTAATCTCAGTATCAACAATACGGAACTGTGGCTCGACTGCCCGCGCGAGCTCACCGGGTTCCTCGAAGAAGCCCGGGAAGCGCAAGGCCCTCAACCGCCGCGCCGCGAGGCCGCAGGAACGAAACCCGTTCGTGCGCTGAGTGAAACTCGCGACGACGCCAAATCGCGACTTGAGCACGAAGTGCATGACCTGCGGCAGCAATGGTCGCAAGCCGTTGTGCAGAAGAATCAGAAGCACGCCGACTACAAAGCTGCGCAAAAGTATGAAGAAGAATTACTCGAGCAATACCTGCGCAAAGTCGGCGAACTGGACGAAATCAACCACGGCGGCACCTGGCAACGTCAACTGCCGTGGAACACCGGCCAATCTTAGAGGCTGATCAGCAACAGCGTTCGGGAGGGCGAGGCTCCCGCCGAGCCGATTCACTTCGATAGTCAATTACTCATCAGACAGGAATCAATTATGAACCAGCGTTTCATGGTATTATTCGACGAACCCGGTTTCTCCAGCCCCATGTGCTGGGACGAGGAATGTGAAGGTGCGCTGTGCACGTTCTACCTCGATCAACCCATCGCACTCTTTGAAACCAGAGAACTCGCCAGCCAGGCCATCGAGATCTCGCGCCGCCGAGCCCAGTTGTGCCAGGCTCAAGGCAAGCCTGCCAACAGCGACTTCCTGCCTCCGTTCAGCGGCAATCTGCGAATCGTGACAGCAGCTCAGCGAGCAGGCACTGAGCAACCCCAATGGCACCCGTCGTAGTTCTGCAGAGCTGAGCCGCAACGCGCTGGCGGCGGGTGATTGGCGCGACGAGAAGGAGCAGGCCAGAACCGGCGGCTAGCGCCTGGCCGCTCACCTGCGCAGAATGATTTTTATCCGTGTTCAATCCGCGTTTCATCCGTGGCTGATATAACTCTCAGGAGACACTCAGCATGACTCACGTCGTTACGCTCGGCGTTGGCGAATCTATTCAAATTGGCGACGAGATCACAGTCACGGTGCTTGATACTCAAAAGGGCGGCCACCGCACGCGACTCAAGATCGATCAGAAGCCGCGGTTTGAAGTCCGGCGTCTGGCGGGTGCCGCAACTGATACTAGCGAAGCAGACCTGCGTGAGCAGCCAGTCAGTCCGCTGGGCCGATGACCGGACGCGTTCACTGAGCGGCACCCTGGTATTTGCGCCGGGAGGGCGAGGCTCCTGCCGAGCCGGAAACGACCGGACGAGTATCAACGACTCACCAGGCCCGCGACTGCTTTCTCCAGCGTGGCTTGCCGTTCGTGGGGTGAGGGCTTCAGCAGCAGTTCGCGAGTAATCGTCAGCAGCCATTCGCGGCGGTCGTAATCCAGCATGGATCCGAACTCAACCCGGTTGTCGGCTTCGATCACGATCAGTTCACGCCGCTGGTCATTGACCGTCCACGACGTTTGCCCGCCAGTGACTTGCCGCACGGCGGTCGGATCGAAGCGACGCGTCCAGACCAGCCGCCCGATGCCCGTCCTGACCCGGCCTTCGTTCTCGCCGATATGAACATCAACTTTGCCGAAGAGAGTTGTCAGCACACCAATGATCATTCCGGTTCCAACTGCCACAAACGGCGTCATGAAGACACACAGAAAAAGTGACATTCCTAACGTCATATTCGGATCGTTCGGCGCTGGAAACCAGTGGGGCAATGGCCCGATCAAATTGGTATAGATCCCCGCAAACGCGATCAGCAGAAAGACTGACGTAATACCATTCCAGAACAAAGCCACAAACACCAGGCTGCAACCTTGAGCGACCGAACGCAGCGACGCGGTGGCCACGATCTCCTGATCGGACTCCGTCAGCGAACAGCCGCGCGGCGGATGACTCAGCACATCGACGACCGGCCGTCGTCCGGACGCCACGTCGGACAGTCGTGATAACTGCCCGCACGCCGAGCACAATGCCACGCCCTCGGCGATGTTGATGGACTCAACCGGGATGGTTTCGCCGCACTCGGGGCAACTTGTTGCACTCATCGGTCGTCACTCGCTGTTCAGGAGTAATCAAACCCTTGCGGCAGCACCGCGTCACCGCAGTTCTATCATCGCCTTGTCGCCCGGAACAACGCAGGAACCTGAGTTCGGATCACGCCAGCAGTCGAACGCTGAGTGTAAGTTGCTTGAGAACCCGTAGCATGGACGCCCCGTCCGTGCGTAGTTGGTGCAGCACGGACGAGGCGTCCATGCTACGAACTATTGCGGCAGCCGGCTTGCCTCGCGTCTGTGAGCGGCCGGACGCTAGCCGGCGGTGTCAGTTATCATCGCCAGCGCCATTGACCCGCGGCTAGCGCCTTGCGGCTCAGTAAGCCAGGCTGTTTAAGAGATCAATCGCCGTCGACGAATTGCCACGCTTTCTTCAACAGTGCCTGCAAAGAACGACGATCGATGTGTGCCAGCCGCACCAGCACAACGAAATGTTGTTGATAATGATCAGTCTCGTAGTAGGTGTCGGGCATTGTGGAAAGCAGCTGAACACGGTCTTCAGCCGAGATCTTAACCAGCAGTGAATCGGGCTCGACGGATTTGTGGATCGCCTGGCAGGCCAGCAGCTTGCGACCCAGTTTCCACGCCGGAGCACCGTGAACCGTGCTCTCTGTAACGTCAGGCAGTTTCATGATGAGCTGCCGAACCAGATCAAATCCCGTCAATTTCCTGGGCATGGCGATCACGTCTCCTCTTTTTCCGTGGGTAGGACGCTCAGAGCGAAGCTTTGGGCTTTGGGCACGCAACGGCTGGCTCCGCAGCAGGTTCAGGGTGGCGCCTTGACCGCCAGAAACTCACCGTTGCCAACCGGAACGACGCTGGTAGTAAAGAGGGTATCAGCCTTCACGAGAGCAACGAAAGGAGCCATCTGCTCCAGGTGGGAGGTCGCGTTGTCGACGACCAGCAATCCGCCGGAGCGCAGGACACGACGGAGCTGCGTCCACCAGTTCGGATACTCGGAGCGCTCGGAGTCGAGGAATATCAAGTCAAACGCTTCCGCTTCGGATCGCTGAAGAACGCGGCCCGCATCGTCGTGCACCAGCGTAATGACTGACGCCAGGCCAGAGCGTGCGAACGTCCTCGACGCCATACCGACTTTATATTCGGAGAATTCGACGGTCGTAACGCTACCGCCGGTCGCCTCGACGGCCTCAGCGAGCCACAGGGTGGAGTAGCCGTTTGACGTCCCGATCTCGAGCACGCGGCGTGCTCCAGTGGCGCGGACGAGCACTGCCAGGAACTCACCAGTATCGCGGGTGATGTTGAGCATGCGCCCGGACCGCTCGGCCGTCGCTTCGTCGTTCGCCTTGCCGAAACGCTCGAGCTCGGCCTTCAAGGTTTCAAGCAGATCGCTCACGCTGCGGTCCCTGATGCCAAATTATTATTCTGCAGAATCCTGATCCCCGACGAGCCGGAACTACTATTCAGGCGGCCGATACATTTTGGCAACTAAGAAGCTGACAAACAACGAGGATGACTGTCACAAATATATGGGAGGGCGAGGCTCCTGCCGAGCCGTGCTAGCCACTTAAAGCGGCTCGGCGGGAGCCTCGCCCTCCCAAATTGGGCCGTTGAATTTGTGGCCGGTTTAAGTTCCTTGTCAGCCCCTAAGGTCCGAAAAAAATCGCAATGAGTGTGAGAACCCCAAGCGCAAAAACCGCGATTACAACGACTTTCGGCGAAGCTGGCCGAATGAATAACTTGCGCAACCAACTGCTCACCGTGAGCAACATTAAAAGAAGGACAACTGCGGCGAAGAAGCTCAGGGCGACAAAGTCCTGAAGCGGCCATCTGCGAGCCCATTGTACCGCATCGTCGAGCATCGACTCACGCTTTCTTCCACACGCTTTACAGATCAGACATGGATGCCACCCGCCCACCCACCACTAGCTCACAGACGGGTGGCACGCTCAGAGCGAAGCGATGGGCGTGGAACACAATGCTGTCGTACCTTGCGACCAGGCACAACGGCACGCTCGTCGCGAACCATTAAGTTGGTATCAATCTAGGAAGCTTCGTCGATCTCGGGCAGCAGGCGAGCTCGGCCTTGCCAGCAGCCTTGCTCTGAGATCGGGCGGAAACGCATGGTTGTGAATTCATAATGAAAATCTTTCCGGTTGCGTTCTTGCATGGCCCTGGCGTGCCGATCGGCCCCTTGAGCGGCGGAGCGACCGTGAACCATGTCGGTCAGCGCCTGCTGAGTTCGCCAGATGCTGAACGTTGCCAGCGTGCCAACCGGGCGCATCGCTGCGAGCGCGATCGTCGTCGCCGGGTCATCGCGCACCTGCTCTTCCACAGGCCGGCCCCAGCGAATGAACCGCACAGCCTGCGATGCTCGGAGCCGTGCCAATGTTACGGAAACGACAGGCTGATGATCGTCGAGAACGAGTGCCGTTTGCGGCAGTTGGTCGAGTTCGCGGATATGACCCCAGCGGCGCACGAACTCCATCCGGACGTGCCACCCCTTCGCGAGCGAACGCCCCAATCGTGAGGATCGCAAGAAGGCATCAATCGCAGCCTCACTTTGCCAGGCCGCAAAGACCGCGATCTGATGCGGCCGATAACGCCACGGAAGAGCCACCGGGCGACCGAGAGTCATCGGCACCATGCACTCGGCATGCACAAGTCCAGGTGTGGACGTCGACCGCGGCGGCCGAGCGAGTGCCAGCATCGTTTCAGCGATGCCGCACTGAGCCAGGTGGAAAGAGAAGACGTTCATCATACCCATTGAACCGCACACGCGACTTTTCGGTTAACACAAGAAGCGCGGGAGCTCTAACCATCATTGACCGCGATCCGATCAAACCGGTGTTGCGGGAGGTCGTCCTCAGGGATGCTGTAGTAGAGTTGATGGCCGTCACTCCAGCACATTTCGCATGCACGTTCCGAAGCGACGGTGAGCAGGTTCCGAAAACCTTCGGAGACAGGATCGTCTGCGGAAACATTCGGATGCGACCAACCCAGCAGGTGGGAACGCTCTTCTCGGTTCGGCATGAGGACTTCGCGGGCCTCCTCGTAGGCGTCATCGTGAGCTTTGATCAGCCCGATTTGTTTGGCTCGGCGACATCCCAAAAACTGATCGGCATAGTTGCTATCGAGGTCGTATAGCGAGGCATAAGGCAGATCGAGCGTTTCCTCGAACTCGATCGCGCACTCCGACGCGATGCGGTTACTTTCACCGAAGGGCTTGTCAGGTTGCCGTCGCTGCACGGTTGAGGTCTCTGGTGTGAAGATCATTTTCCAATCCACCGCGACGAGTCCCGAATTGGCGGAGTCATCAAAGACGAAGAACGACAGCAGACCGGCTGGTGGCAGTTCTCGGGAAACTTGCGTCGCTGCAATTTCAGCCAGGTTGATCTGCCCCACGAAGGTATGCAGCTCGCCCTTGAAGTCGGGCCACGGTGTCCCTGCAGGAAGATCAGGCAGTCCACCAAACTTGCTCACGCCGACGGGAAGCTCAGCCTCGGCAACGGTCGGGTTGACCATCAACGCCGGGCGGACATAGCGAAAGAGAGTCGTTATGGAATCCAGAGGTCCGCTGCGCATCGTCTGCAGCAGCGTGATCCCACAGGTTCGTTGCCAGACCTGGCTGTAGGAAATGTTCTTAGGCAGATCACCGGTCCCTGTATCCCAATGATCCAATACCTCATTGAGGAACTGTCCTCGCGGGTCACCTTGCTGAACGAGCCAGTCGGCGTATCGTCGCTTGCGGGACTGGTCCGACATGTCCGCAATCACATCCGCAAGCTGTGCTTGCTCTCCCGGTAATACCGACGCGAGGACCAGCTTCGTTGTCATTCAGGTTCCTTTGACAAGGTACAGATGCTTGATCGTCTGTTCTGCACGTGGAGTCGTTAACCTGTTCTATAAATGTCTTTTTGTCAATCAACAAGCTTGCCGCAGGTTGGTTCGTCGCAGCGCTTGTTGGAGAGTCTGGAAACGATCAGGAACGCCAGGGCGGCTCCGAGGATGGGGATTGCGCCGGCGGTGGAGACGGTGGCCCAGAACAGTAACGGCACCCACACGGTCCCGAACCCGTAGCAGACGATAGTGAGCGGCTCGGAAGTGCTCGGATCGCGCGAGCCGACAGTGAGGCCGCTCAAGTCGATGAAGCCTACCCGGTGCCGATCGCTCCCGATCGTCCAGTCTCTGGCAGCAGCCGAAGTCGCGAGCCCCACGCTGACCACCGCCGTGAGAACAAGCTTCCTGAGCAATGAGGACATGGCTGCCAGCCTTGAAATCGGGCGTTGAACGCAGCAGAACCCGGAATGACGCAACCCGCGATTGTTCACGTGCCGGACGCAGGAGGCAAGGGGCAGAATGCACTCTGCGAACCTGCAGTCGGACGGGTGGCACGCTCAGAGCGAAGCGACGGGCGTGGCCCTGAGAACGCCCCTTTTGTCCTGTGCGGTATTATTTACGCTTGGCGACTTCGATTCTGATAAATTCTGGAAGGTACGACGGGGTACAATTTTTGGCAACATGCTCGTCCTTGTAGAGCCCCAATGCTTCTCCCAGTTTGATACACCTGGATCGAAATTTGGGTTCATGAACACCAATTTGGCAGGCACAGAAGTTCATGGCCCATTGAACTTCGGGTTCAGCATCCGCCAGCTTGTTTTCCAGGGAATCAAGCAGGTCTGCACTATTACCGGGAGGAGTTTGCCCGACCCAGCGCAAGCGAGCCTGATGATACCAGAACAAGCGGCGGAGCATCGGGGAAGGATTCTGCTCCCACGTCGCGATCAGGGCGACAAGCTTTTTGTCTTTGGCGAGCTGGTTGGCCAACAGCCAGTCAGCCAATTGGCAGCGTTCATCCGCGCCATGCTGAAGCATATCCGCTGCCAGCTGATCGATGACATTCTCTGCGAGGAGCTTGGTATCAAAGATGAGGGTCGCCAGCAGACGAGGATAGTATTGGCCCGTCGACCAGAGCTCCATGGCCAGCGCGTGGTCCTTTTTGATCTCCTTCCCATGCGCTTTCAGGTCGCCCAGCTTCACGTTTCCGCTCGTGATCTCAGCGACCAGTTTTTTTGCTCGAGCCGACAATGCCATTCTGTCTGTCTCCGCTCCACTTGCCGAACCGTGAATTGAGCAGCGCGCTGGCTAACTTCGCCAAGCGCAGCGCTGTTGCACGCGAATCGATGATCAGAACGTGGCTGAATCAAAGTCGCTTGTCAATCAGTGGTCTGGAACCTGCATTGACCGCTGGTGGTCTTGCGTAGTTCAGCCTCTCCGAAGCGGAATCTTCCTGCTCAGCGACACCCAGTGTTTCAGCTTGAAGCTGGCGGTGTGCTGAGTGTTCAGTCTCGGAGAGCCTGAACCACGAAGCATTGTCGTTTCACGACATTGCAAAGCGACATCTACGGCGTCAGGTCGGCGACGCCGATGCGGCGGCCGTAGAGTTTTGCGAGGTCCTGATGAGTCAGTTGAAACGCTTCCTGCAAAGACTGCTCTTCGGTCATACCCTCTTTGATACCAATAAAGAAGCGGCGGAAGCGGACGGGATCAATCTCGATCAGGCCGTCGACGATGGCCGATGCTACTCCATAATTGTCACCGGCGATCTGGTCCTTATGAAAGAAGCCGTCGAGACTCTTCTGTTTCTGAATGAGTGCCGCAGACTGCGCACGGCGGCTGCTTACGTTATCACTTTTGACAATCCGGTCCGAGATCCAGTCGGCCATGCCTTCATTCAACCAGGATGAGGCGCGAATGTTGGAACGATACCGGGCCACAAACCCGTGTGACGTTTCATGCACTAGAGCCGCCGCGAAGTGGCTGGTCAGGTTGCCGCGCCACACCGAGATCACAACCTGCCCGTCGTTGTCAACATGGCAGATGCCCTGCGAATTGCGGGTGTCGTGCATGTTCTTCATGAAATCCTTCTCGAAGCGCGCGAAGTCCGGCTGATTCTGGAAAGCCACGATCAGGCACTTACCGCCCCAGATGTTCTTGCCCAGTGGAATCGCGAACGAGCGGCACATTTCGTCGTACAGAGTATCAACATACTTGAGATACTTCTGGCTGTTGGCCACATCCAGATCCGTGAGCAGCAGGTAGTATTTGGTCTCGGCCGTCCGCAGCGCATTCTGCGGAAACTGCGATTTTACAGACGTCAGGAAGTCTCGACCCTTCTGCACGCGAGCTGCAGTTTCTTCCGTCGTCAGGAACTCCCAGAACTTGCCGCCGCGTTTGATCACTCGCTGTTCCGTCTCTTCAGCGGCCTCCAATCGCTTCTTCCGTTTCTCTTGATCCAGCGTCAGCAGGCGGGCATTGCGATCAAACGTCAGGTCGAGCGAGACATCATCCACCAGCACGTCTTCCAGTAACGCCCCCTGATACACCTTCGGAGCCGCCGTGCCACTCTTCACCTTCAGGCTCACGAGCCCTTTGGGTGTGGCGCGAGTCTCCGCACTCACGACGACAGCGTCGATGACCCACTGATCGTTCTTCATGCGGAGATCGACATGGCGACCGACCAGTTCGGTAATATCCGGAGCACTGCGAGTACTGACGAGTATAAACCGGATATCATCCGGTGACTCCACTTCGATCGCCGGCAGTTTGATACCGCCCGGAGCCATCTCACGCAGCACGCCCGTGACTTCGACCGTCTTGTTCCAGAAATGCAGATTCGCCTTCGTGATACCCTGGGCCGCGAAGGCTTCCAGGGCCTTCGGTCGCAAATAGACCTGCAGATTTCCGGGCGCATCCCATTCTTTGAGCGAATTCAGTACCTGCGAGTCTCCCGCTCCACCGATGGAGATCACGCTCATCCGAACGCGAACCTTCTGGCCCACGTGTTTCAAGCCATCGGCCGGAGCGATGGTCGGAATCTCCGCGTCCTGAGCATGACTGGCCACGCCGTTCAGCAGCAGAGCCAGCCCACACGCAACCGCTCTCACCCCATGCCAGACGTACCCAACACGATGATTCATAGCCCGACGATCCCGTGCGCAAGGAATGTTCGCAGACACAACAGTGAATGCGATGCCGTGACTGTAGCCGCGAACCAGTTCGTCTGTCTCGACCACAGGCAGACTTTCCGCTCCCTAGTGGAGGCAGCTTGTAGGGCGGACAATCCTGTCCGCCACCGCTTCGGCGGACAGGATTGTCCGCCCTACATCACCTGCGAAATACAAGACGCAACGTCAGATTGGGTGGCACGCTCAGAGCGAAGCGATCGGCGTGGGCCCGAGCATGCAACGACCATGCCCTTCCCAATGGTCAGGGCGTGCCACCCGTCCCGCATAACGACCAAGATAGTCGGGCAGTAGAAGTTGACGTTGATCTCTCAAGCAGCTGGGCACCACCACTCCCGTGCAGGAGATGGTCTCGGTTGGCGGTACTCAGTAGCAGGCACACCCGCAACAGGCATAATTCTCCTTGTCGTGAATGGTCGGGATCGATTGAAACTGAGACGAGCACGCAGCAGTCGCGAACGACAATGGTAACCCGCGTGCGAGATTACCGGGTCTAATTTGAGTCAACGTTGCACGCAGACCTGATGAAGACTGCTCAGCGACCATCTTGGCGATATAGTTTGTGACTATTATTTCAGCCGCGCTTTGTCACTGTGACAAACCGGATTGTTGCCGCACCAGTCGGAAACTGTGTAAAGCCGCGCCAGTCGTTCGCATCGGCTCGTTGCTGGAACCACCTGGATGCAGCTTGGTTCGCTAGAACGACGTGTAACTGCCACTCGCCGTCAGTGGCGAGACGAATATTCGTTTGAGACCATCTTCCCATTGCTGTGACATACTGCGTTTGCGGGAACATCAGGAAGTAGCTGAATGCGTCCCGGGCGACCACCCACAGGCTATAATCCGGAGGAATATTTCCGACGTATTCACCCTTCATGTCATTGTAAATTCCCGCGGTAATCACTTCTCGTTCTCGTGGACTTTCAATCGTCAGCGCGACGTTCACGACAGAAGTCAAGGCTCTTAACTTCTCCAGTTCATCGCTCTGATTCTTTACGGTCGCTGCTGTCACAATGGCCTTGCGAAGGCCGACTGCGGCTGTGATCAGTGCCACGGTCGCTGTCAGAAAATTGATGATCTGAATCGGGTAGTTCATGCGGGTGAACTCGCGTATGCGACCGAGGGCGATGACGCGTCGAACGCTGGATTGACTTGCGGTTCTGCGATTCGATGGACCAATAGCTGGTTGAGCACTGCGCTGGCTGGCTCGGCCACGAGTCGCGTTACTGCTCCCGACTACCGAGCTACAAAGTGGTTGCGCGTAACTGTTTTGTCAACCATTAGTGGTGACATACTCAGATATTGGGCAGAATGCTATTCCAGCGGCAAATGGGCGTGAGCTCACAGCGACCACGTCCTTCCCGATGGTCAGGGCGTGCCACCCGACCGTGATGGCTCCACTGGAACAAACTGTTATGCACCTGGTTCCTGCTCGCGCGCGTTCTCACTGAGTTTGATTATGTGTGTTATGTAGGCGGAGCGAGTGCCACTCCAACCGCACTTGGAACATTTCTGATCGACGAATGCATGCTCGCACAATGGGTAGCCATAAAGGTAGTGTGCACATTCAGAACAAAGTTTCCACATGTGCGATGATGCGGTGAAGTAGTCACCTCCACATTCATCGCAAGACTGCACGGGTGGGCGATCACTGCCGTTACACCATAACATTTGTGTGGAATTCTCACTTGTATAACGCGGGTGGCACCGGTTGGCTGTACTCGACCTACAGGGGTCACAGTGCGACAGGAAGTGGCAAGTATAACTTCGTCTTCGCAGGTGGCTCCGGTGTGTTGCATTGTTATCCGACAAGTCGGGCTTGTGTTGCGGCTGAGGTCTCAGCGAAGAGCATCGGTGATGGCGCGTACTGTCGTCGTAGCTCATCCGTATTCTGCGTCAGACACTCGTCACATTTCAACGATGCTATAGCCGGGCTTTGTCTACCCAATTTGTAGTGAGCCCACAACGAACTCCAGAGTCCAGGGAGTAATACAGCCGAGCTGAGGAAAAGGAACACTTGAAGTTGCCAGCGTCCGTTCCCAATCAGATACGCCTGCATGCACAGTTCTTCTTCAGGATCCATACCATAGCCGAGAATCAAATGATCCAGATCGTGCTTGTAAAAGCCGGGAACCAGCTTCAATCCTTTGCTGTCCAGCAGGTGTGCCAGGTCATGGCCTACCGTATGAGCAGGCAAGGACCGCATGTCAGCCATCTTCTGGCTGCAACGGTTGCGAGCGACCAGAATCTGCAGCGGTTTGATAACGCAGCAGATCTTGATGTATTTGGTAACGCTCCCGAGAAACTTCCGCAGGCGGGAGATGCTTTGATTGGTCGACTGTTTATTAAGTCGCACATCGGTAATTGCGCGGGAGCATGATTGGGAGGGCGAGGCTCCTGCCGAGCCGGGAGCTTGTCGCAAGGCTGATTCACGCACGCGGCTCGGCAGGAGCCTCGCCCTCCCGGCGCAAATACCATCGTGAAGATCAGTAGACATCGAGAATCTCCATGAGTTCCGGAGTGAATGCGAGTGTTGGAGTCCGGGTCGCAAGCAGGTGAATCGGATAACACTCAAGCTAACCCGCCGCCGAGAGTTAGCTTACCATCAAAAGTAACCCGAATTCGGCGGTCGGGTTGAGCGACTCGTTAGGCGGGACTCGGCTGACGTGTAACGGTGGCTTTGACATAGGTTGCTTGGAAGTGGTTCCAGAAGGCCCGAAACTCGTCTGCGCTCCATTCGGATTCGAGACCACGCGCGGCTAAAACAATATTCCCCTCCGCGCCTCGAATGTCACCCTCGACGCTCGCTATTTCGGTGGCGATTTCGCTTGTACGGTCGATTCGCTCAAAAGAGAGCCATCGCGCGATCGAGGCTTCATTGATTAGAAACGCCATCGCCTTGCAGCAGTCGGCGCTACAGACAGTCTGGTGGTCACACAGCAGGCGACGTAGAGCCGATGACAGAACGACGTTGTGCTTTTGCGTCTTCATGTCTGCCAACTAACGCTTAAAATCACCCGGTTGCCGCCAAGGGACTTTGATTTCAGGAAACGCCCGATCGGCAACCCGGGTGCATTTTTATTCTGCCTAGTTTCGCGTTGACCACCACACCAAGCCTGATTCATCCCACTCTTCGTCGGGTTCGTCGACAAACGAGAACACTACACGCGAATCAGTCGTTACATGGCACTGGGAATCATCGTATCGCGGTCTGGCAACAGTGAAGTGAATGTTTTGCTTTGCGAGCATGAATTCAAATTCAGTTCGTGACAAGCCACGACGCACGATCCATGGATCAATCCTTAGTGTTGAGCCGCCATCGGTCAAATTCTGGTGATCTGAGAATATGAACGAAACAGCCAAGCTGTCAAAATGGTACTCAATGTCGCCGTATCGCCAAATGTCGGCGCGATCTTCGGCTTGTTGCGTGCCCCATACCGGCGGAGCACCCAAGAGTTCTCGCAATTCTTCCCGAGTCATGCCCGAACGCAGAGAACCAAGGTCTCCGGTGCGTGCGAGTTCAAGCATGGATGCGTGAATCATCGGTTGTTATTTCATGAGGCAGAACGCCCAGGTTAACCCGCGTATGCCGCGCGAGCGACGTGACAACCACCAACCAAACCCACCCGCGGCATACGTCGGGTTGAACCGTTTGTTAGGCGGATGATTCCTTCGACTGGCCATGCGAGCGATTGACAATGCCACCGGAACGACGACGTGCGGATAAGACAATTCTGGAAATGCGGTACAATGGAAGTGGTCCGCAGAGCGCCATGAATACCCAGAGTGGAACCTGATACGCCGAAAATGGCACTTTGCGGTGCTGCCAAATGAAGGGCGGCCAGTATTCACCAGATGCGATTTCAAATCCGGCACACCGTTGCCGAGCGTTCACAGTATGCCCAATGCGTTCCCACCAAGAGTTGTCGCCGTGCCACCACGACAACGTCTTAAATGAGGCAAATTCGCGCGGTGTTTCTGGTTCATAGTACCCCCAACGAAACGGAGTATTGAAGCGATAGTCATGCAACTGGTGCATGAGCAGACACCCGCGTTCAACCTTGATGTCATAGCGTTTGCCGGGAACAGACCAAAAGCAAGTGACGGCCCGAGAAAACGACAGGCAATAGACGAAGATGGTCATTGCCACGAAGACGCCCCCAATCACCGCTGCAATGTTGATGAGGTTGCGCTTGATCATCTTCACCGCCTAACGACTGCGTTCACTTGCGGGCCGGCTGCAAGGAACTTGATGTCTCGAAAAACCACCACGCCGGCCCGTCAAGTGCAACGCTTTGTTCGGCGGCACTCAGTCATTTGTTATGAGCGATATTGTAAGCCCGTGCCTACCGCATTCAGCCAAGAACTCGGGAGGCAAGTCGAGATCCAGTTGATCCGAGTCAATCCATGCCCCGATGAAAACATCGGTCACGAAACCTGCTCCCCGCAATGCCTGGAACACTTCTGGAGATTGCTTTGCCAGCCATTTCGCAGCCTTCAATAGTGCCTCTTTGAGAGCCGCGACAAATGCCTCGGTTGGTTCACCTGCCCCCGAATAGTCCGCCACGGCGAGGGACAGTAGTTCAACGCGAGGTACCCCTGGCCCCTTGGCTTTCTTTACGGGATCGCTGGGTTTGATCGTCAGCTTCTCAATGAACGCCGTGGCAGGCACGCGTTTTCCGGTTTGGTGCCAAGCACGGAGGCTCACGGAGATGTTATCAACGGACATTCGAGAACCTCACCGCCGAACGACTATTCTACAGAATCATACTGCCTAACGAGACCGGCAGATGTTCAGGCGATTCTGCATAAGCGTCTGCTGAGTGTCAATTATTCTCGGCAATCTCTTGCTGCCCGGGCGTATTAGACGGCGGGCGGCTCGAATCGGCTGGAGACGTTGCCAGAGTTCAAGGCGACTTGCTCAGCTTCCGCTGGCGAGTCCCACATCGAGTCGCCGATCACCTCATGTCCATCGCTGACGGCGAAGAGGTAGGCGCAGGGTTCGTCGCCTTCGTATTGAGCGACTGCATAATAATACGGATTCCAGAAATTAAGTGCGCGTAACGGATACAGTCGTGGCGAGTAATGTAGTTGACGGAACCGCACGGCGCGTCAGGGAGGGCGAGGCTCCTGCCGAGCCGCACCAGCCACTTGAAGCGGCTCGGCAGGAGCCTCGCCCTCCCGAACTGCGTTTCAGCTTCGCGCGGTTGTTTTCTGCGAAGCGTATTACTGCCTAACGAAAAAATTCACCCGCGATGGGTTTCGCCTCAATTGGAAACAAAGAGCTTTGACCTGTTTTGATTTCATCACAAGTCGAGCTGCCCGCCGGTGATGACCGTCATACATAAGAGCGAGCAGCGGAAGAAAGTTGCTCGATGAGCTTGGAGTACGCTTGGTTTGCCTCCATGTAGTGGGGCGTGATCTCTGCGACAACTCTTTTTGTCCACTCGTCGGCGTTCGTCGCGAGCCGGGCGAGGGGATCGCTGAGAAGGCACTTCTCGACGAGCTTGCTGTGAGCGGCCAAAAATGCGTTGAGCGATGACCGAACGTCCGGGAAGTAGAGCATGACGATCATGGTCACTTGATCCGACTCCGCATGCGTGAACTCGGGCTCCTTGGGCAACCAAGGCCCGTCACCCGTGTGGGCCACCCGTCCGTAGCGAGTGGCAGACTCTGACTGGACTTTCTTGACCAGTGCCCAAGCCTCCTCCAGCCTGGATCGGTAGAACGCCTTGCTCTCTGACCGCTCCTTGAATCGCGCGAGCCCAATGTTTGCCAGGTATCCCGCGGCCGCCGCAAGCAGGCCTCCGAGAATCGTCCCGACGACTGCAAGTACGTCCTTTGCTTCCATCGCGCACCACGAACTTTTCAGATGAACCGAGGATGATCCAAAACGCGATTCTCAACCTGCTGTACTCAACCTGCCGGGGTCCCAACGCGACAGCAGGGTAAGCTAACAACCTCTCGTGGCTGTGCCATCTCAGTGGCCCGCACGCAGCAACCAGTGCCACCCTGCTTGATACTCGCCGGCGGGTCGCTCTGCGGTTGACCCATCCTACGGAACCGGCGGCTAGCGCCTTGCCGCTCAGTCAGTAAGATAACGAGGCGATCACTCTGAGCCGCAACGCGCTAGCGGCAGGTCTGGCAGGCCATCGACAACCGTGACTCGTAACACGCCTACGCCGTGAAGATGGAATCGCTCAGCGTGCCGGTGCTGTCGGAGAAGCCGGGTTCTTCGATCTGCATCGAACGCAGGATGCTCAAGTAAAGATTCGACAGACGAGCGTCCTTGCCACGCCAGTAGGTGCCGTGCTTCAGGCCCATGTTGGAGCCGCCTGCGATCATGGTCGGCAGGTTCTTCGGATAGTGAGTGGTGCTCGCACCGCTGCCGAACAGCACGATGGTATTATCTAACACGCTGCCGTTGTTGTCCTGATACTCTTCCAGGCGACGCAGGAAGTGCGCCATCTGCTCGCTGAGGAACAGGTCGTACTTGGCGAACGCCAGCTGGCCATCCTTGTCCTCGGCGTGCGACAGGTTGTGATGCGTGCGGCCGAGCCCCAGCTTCAGCGGGAAGGTATCACTGATTCCCATGCCGTCTTCGCGATTGAGCATAAAGGCCACCGAGCGGGTAATATCCGCGTCAAAAGCCAGAGCGATCAAATCAAACATATTGCGATAATACTCGGCGGGATCGCCTTCCGAATTGGCATCCAGATTCAGGTGCGAGTAATTCTGCTCCTTGAGCGGAATATCAATCCACTTTTCAGATGCCGTGAGCCGCGCTTCGATCTCATTCAGCGACGTGAGATACTGGTCCATCTTCTCACGGTCGGATTTTCCTAATTGCTGGTTGAGTGACTTGGCGCTTTCCAGCACGGCGTCCACCAGTTTGATCCGCTTCTGCAGAGCCTCGCGCTGCTGCACCAGCGACGTACGATCGCCGCGGAACAGGCGGTCGAAGACGCGTCGCGGGTTGTTCTCAGCGGGGATGGGCTTCCCGTCCACGTTGTAGGAGATCGTGCCCGTGCGTGAGAGAAAACCGACACCCGCATCGATCGACAGCACCAGCGACGGCTGGCGGCAGAACTGCTTGGTGTGCTGAGCGATCACCTGATCCAAAGCGACGGAATTGAACATTCCCGGCTTGGGATTGTGCAGCGGAGCTCCCGTCAGCCACATGTCAGAACACAGGTGCGGGTCAGCTTTGACGCCGTTGGGATGATGCAGGCCGCCGAGGAAACTCAGCTTCGGCTTGAACGCCTTGAGCGGTTCCGTCGACTTGCCGAATTCGAACTCGCGACCTTCAACCTGCGGAAACCAGCTCCATTCATTGATGCCGTGCTTGGCGTTCGGCAATGACATGCCGTTGGCCGTGTACATCGCACAGAACCGCCGCGGCGTCTTCGCAGCCACTTCCTTGCCCATCGCCTCCAGCAGCGGCAGCGACAACGTCACCCCCGCCAACCCCTTCAGCACCGTACGACGATCAAGCAGGAGTGATGAAGCCATGTCGCAATTCCGAAAGGCAAATTGACCAACGATTCTCGCCCAAGTTTCCTCGACCCCGCAGCGAGCAGACATGAGCTTATGCGTTCCGGGCATCCATGGAAAAGAGGTTAGACGTCAGTTCGCATGAGTCGGGCACCGTACGTCGTTCATCACAGCCTGAGCCTCTGAACCTGATGCGCGTCGCCCATTCTTGCCGTTCAAGTACTTCGGCGACGGCCCGGCCAGCGGGCAACCATATCACTCACGAGTTCGAGCAGGCGGCTTCGGCCAGTGTCGAGTTTTTGACGAACGAGTACCAAGCCGTCGGGAAGATTCAATTCTCTGACGGCACTCTGAATCACTTCCAATTCTCGATTGGTGATTATGATTGCAGGGACAGAATGTTGAACAATCCAAGGCTTCAGTTGTCGCAGCAGCCACAATCCCGTCTCCAGCCCTGCGGCTGTCTCTTCGTTAGAGACATTGCTCGGGGTTGGCATCATCACATCAATGACCAGACAGCGAAGCTGCTCCGTGCTCAAGATTGCGACATGGGCTTCGGCCGCGTCAGTATAGTGACCAACCTCAAATCGCTCGCGGAGCCTTTCGATCCAGTGCATCGCATAGAAACGATCATCATCAATGAATATGACATTCGGCTGAGCCATGTTCAGTCATTCCCTCTTTGTCTGAGCCATTGAGGTAAGAAGATGGAGAAGATTGTTGGATTGCTGATAGAAGTAAGCTTCAAAGTCCCGCCGTTACGTTCGATAGCCGACCTCGCAATAAACAAGCCTAAGCCAATACCTTGTCTTTTTGATACGACGGATGGGCTTCTATAGCCACGTTCGAATACAAGATCTTTTTCATCTGCTGCAATACCGTCACCCTGGTTCTTAATGTCGATGCAGAAACTGTCCATGGCTGAATCCACCGAGGCGATCATTTCAATTGTTGTGCCCGATTTGCCATATTTTATTGCATTTGTTAGCAAATTGACAAACACACGCTCGATCAGATCTCTGTCAACCCAGATGGGGGGGATCTCGCGGAATCCGGCAAAGCGAATCCGCATCTGGTTTTCGGCTTGTGCGTAGTGGTTGAGAAGATTGGTAATTCTGGCCACGATTGAACGCTCAAGGAGCGTACGCTCCGGCTGAAAGAGTCGCACTTTGCCGGGTTCGGGATCAAGTTGCTGCACCAGATTGGCGGCTACGAGCGAAGCGGATCCTAGATTCATCAGGTCATAATATCGTATCCGGACCGAGTTGTTTGGATTGTCCGCTTCTTCGACCAACTCCTCGGCGGTGTCACGAATCATCACGAGCGGCGCGAGCAGATCGTGCTTGATGACAGAGATAGTTTCTTCACGACGAATTCGAACGGTCAATGTTTCGACGACCGGGGCAATCTGCTGAGCGATGAACGCGAGCGTCTGAAGATCAACCGGATCAAAGGGGCGAGTCACTGTCCCGCACACTGTGGTGCGATGGTCTGAGCAACGAATCACGCCGCAGGCCTTGGGTTGCCGAGTATCAGAAGCACCGGCCAGCGAACGTGGTATCGGGCACAAAACGGCGTCGTTCCGCCCTACTACCTGACCGTTGATAAACTCCACATATCTCGGAAGGTGATTTCTGGCTTGCTCTGCCGACAGAACTTCTGGCTCTCCGGTTGCGAAGCACTTGCCTGTCAGTCCCTCGCCGGGCTTGTAGGTGATTGAGCCCCAAAGCTCCTTTGGGATCTCTTCTTGGGAGTTTTGCGAGATCCCGGTCGTGGCCAGGCAGCGCACCACTGGAAACTGAGGACCATCCTGGTAGAAAATCGAAGCCACACCGATTCTTAAATATTTCTGAAGCAGTTTGATAACTTCCAGCAGATAGTTCTGCCGATCGTCAGCAGTCTTTCTTGATACACGGGTCAGAAAGATATACTCGAGCTCGTTGAGATCGAAAAGAATGTCCTGTTGCACTGTTTTAAAGGCGTTCACAATCGTCATCGCGCTCAACTGCCCCATCAGCCTCAACGACTCAGGGGGATGGTCGACGATCTGGCCTCCCTCGCGGAAGTGGTAGCAGACCGCCCCTTCAATCTGGAGTCTGCTGGCACCCGTTTTTGCAAGCCCTTGCCGGTCGTGGCTCGGAGAGCGAAACGGGACCGTGACAAAAGATGCGCACTGCAGCTGCTTCAGTTTGTCTGCGCAACGAACTTTGTACTCTACGCCATCAAGTGTCTTGGACCAGCCGTCAATGTCAGAGATGGTTTCCGGCTCGTTAGTGAGCGAGCAGTAGGCGGTGACTGTGTTCGTTGCCCGAACGGTGAGCGGCAGAAAAATATACTGGTTGCGGTCATCCTCACGGCAAGCCAGTTCGCGGAGTTCCCAAGGCGAGTCGTGGAGATGGGTGTTCTTCAGCCAAAGCCATACCCAATCGCTCTGAGTAGCATGCAACCATGCATCCGCGAGTCTGCGAAAGTCTGACTCGGGGCCGCTGGGCGACTGGCTGAGAATCCGGTCGTAGAATTCTCGGCGCAACTGGTCCGCTTCTTCTGTCGAGAAATACATCGATTTGTATTCCATAGTCCGCTCCACAGTCTTCAAGAGGCTGCGTGGCCAAGCAGGGGAGCTGAAGGTCGCGGCGAGCATCGCTGCGGCCGCAACACCTGTCAAGTGGACTGGTCGGAAATCCACATTTACTGGGGCCTTCACTCTGACGGCAACCTTTAGATACCCGGACCTATTCTCTCTCGATCCGGAATCGTTTAACGGGCTACTCTTTTGGGGGGAAGGGCGTGATCTATTTCTTCATGAACAAATCGCTCTTGATCACAAAGCGTATTAAATCCTGCATGCGGTATTCGGTGGTTTTCATTTTCAGGGATTGCTCCTGCAGCCAGGTTTGTTCGTTATAGGTCAGCGTGCGGCCGGTGGCATAAGTCGCAGAGTGCTTCAGGAAGCTGAATGCCACCTGATCAATTCGATCATTCGCCAGATACTGTCTGAGGTCCTTTAAGTCCCTTACGTCCTTTCCGTCCGGCAACGTCGATCGCGCATCAACGACTGTATTCTTCAACAGCCCGCCGGCATCAAAGCTTTCAAAGGGGACGCCCCACGGGTCGATGCCGGTATGACACTTCACGCAACCTTTCTGATTGCGATGCCGTTCCAGCTTCTCGCGCAGAGTCAGTTTATCGGTATCATCTTCCTTGAGTTGCGGCACATTTGGCGGTGGATCCTCTGGCGCTTCGGCAATAATCTTGCGAGCCAGCCAGGCACCACGCTTGATGGGATTTGATTCACGACCATCCGATAGGCCAGCCAGGATACTCGCCTGCGTTAGTACTCCGCCGAGGTTCGAGTTCTCATGCTTGATAGGCACAAAGCGGAAGCCAGTCTCGGTCCGATCAGCCAAATCGTAGTAACTGGCAACAACCTCATTGGCGACGACGAAGTCCGACTGAATCAGGTTTCGCACCGGCAGATTCTGTTCGATTAAATACCGCACAAATTCAACGGGTTCGCGTCGTAATTGAGTTTTGGTATCACGCGTCAGCTTCGGATAACGCTTCGCATCGGTGGCGACGACTTCAAACTTGTCGAGACTCAGCCACTGAGCCGCGAACTCATTGATAAACTGTCCGAAGCGAGGATCTTGTACCAGGCGGTCGATCTCACTATCCAGCGACTGGTGCAGCAGGCCTTTACCCGCCAGAGTCAGCAGTCGCTCATCCGGTGGGGCGTTCCACAGGAAGTACGACAGCTTCGACGCCAGTTCATGCGAATCGAGCGGTTCCGCCGCCGGGCTGCTGCTGTTCTCGATGAGAAACAGAAACTGCGGCGACGTCAGGACTACCAGCAGGGCGTCTTTGATACTCTGCTGGAAATCGCTCTTCGCGGCGAACGATGCCTTCCAGACATCAACCAGCGGGTTCAGTTCAGCCGGTGTCAGCGGTCGGCGATAAGCGCGAGTTGCAAATGACCGAATAACTTCGCGAGCGTACGCCGCCGGATCATTCTTCAGAGGTGAATCAGCAAAGATGCGACGATGAGTTTCCGGCGGCCAGGTGTCATAATATGGCCCTTCGAATTCCACAGACCGCACGACGAGCCGCGGCATGTCGCGTCCGTCGGTATATTCGCTGCGCACTCCGATCTCGCGAATTCCGGCCAGATAATTGACATTATCCTTCTCAACGTCCGGAGTTGGAAAATCGTTGATCGCACCCTCGAAGACGAACGACTGCAATTCGGTATTCGGCACTTGTACCGGCATACCGACTTGAGTAAGCGTGCTGCCACAGTCGCGCCGCAGTCCGACATATACGCCCAGCGACGGTGCACGCTGCTCGAACGTCTGGAAGCGGCGAGCCAGTTCGCTGCTGTCGTCCAGCGGTGTGAAGGTCAGAGCTTTCAGTCGCGAGCTGTCGCCGAACTTGACCTTCAGCTTCAGTTCGCCCGCCGGCAACCGGACCGCCAGGAAGGGTGTCCGGTGATCTGGTTGTTGCTCGTCCTTGCCTGCCGGCTTCGTCGAAGCTTCAAACAACTGCCCGGTGATGATTCGGTCGCCGAGCTCTAACGTCAGATTAGATCGTGACTTACCGACGGAGGTCAGCGCGTCAATCTGATAGACGCCAGCCTTCGGTACATTCAGAGTGACCTCGGTACCGGCTTTCAAGTCGGCGACGATCACCCCGTTGAGACCCTCAGCTGGCGGTGCCGCGCCCTGATCGAGCAGCAGGCCATCGTTGTAGCGGGCAGCCTTGACCGTCACGCGGAAGTTGCCTTGTTCGGGCAGTTCGCGCAACGAGATCTTGAAGTTGGCCATCGGGCCGTAGGTGCTGGCCTGCCCGAAGATCTCAGGACTGGGGATCGCCGGTCGCAATAATAATCCGCCAGGAGCCGTCTGATACGCTTCCCCTTTGGGATATCCCGGACTGCCGCGCATACAGGCGAATACCGAGTGATAAATGCTATCAAACTTGCGCCAGCCGCGCACGGTATCATTGCCCGCGTAGCCTTCAATGAACTCATATTTCGTCCGCATGGCAAACGGTTGATACTCGAACGGCTTCGTCGGCTTGAGCTCCGTCACCATGAAGTCGGCGTTGTTCAACAGCGCATTCAGAGCCCCGAGTACCAGCTTGTCCGGGCACGGTTCCGGGTTGATGGAAAGCCCTAAATCCATGCGGAAATTCTGAACAACTGGCTTCTGTCGCTCATCGACAATGCAGAGGTTCAACGCCTTCTCGGCGATATCAAAGTAAGTTTCTACCTGGAGCGGCAGCAGCAGCAACGCCTGCCCGTTATTGGCAAATCCATCTTTTGATAATCCGTCCGGTGGCAGGGTATCAGTCAGGTCTTCCTGCAGTCCGAGCAGATCGCGCAATGTATTGCGATATTGCGCGACAGTCAGGCGGCGCACCGAGCCATTGCGCTGCGTTTCGCGCATGCGTGCCAATTTGATATTATTGCCGATCCACCGACTGAATGCTTTACGCTGCTGAGCCGTTGGTTGAGGCTCAGCGGACGGCGGCATGGCCTCTTCGTCCAGTTGTTGCTGAATGCCCTTCCACAACGGAATGAACCGATCTTCGGCAGCTCCCGTGAGCTGATCAACTCGAATGCCGGATTCCATGTTGTCCGCGTTGTGACACTTCACGCAGAACTTCTGCAGCAGGGGCTGAATCTCGGCTTTGAAGTCCGCCTGGCTGATCGCTTCCGGCGAAACCCCGCCCAGTTGCGGCGCGGGCTTGTCCTGACCGGTCGCAGCTGCGGTTCCGGCGACCAGCAGAGCCCAGCAGGCCGCACTTGCCATTGAGCGGTTCGTCCGGATCTTGTGCATCATGAGTCCGACTCGTGTGGTCAATCTGGTCCGGCGAACGGCTTCGCCGCCAGCCACGAACGTACCAGCTTGGCGGGAGCCCTCATAGCGACCCCATTGTCGCTGATCGCTTCGCAATCGGAACGCGAACCTGCACCTGGCATGGACGCGATCGGGGTGGCACGCTCAGAGCACAGCGATGGGCGTGGGGCTGGTACGCAACAGCCACACCCTTCTCGACGATCAGGGCGCGCCACTCAGCCGGGATCAGGGACTCTCCCTGACTACGTATGGTTCAGCGCAATGGGGAGGAGATTGCTCAACTCTTACCTTAGGACGGATAGGACGGATGCCCTGTCGGATGGTGGGTGAGCTAAGTTCTTGCGCCGTAAGGGTCGAGGTCTAATAGGACTCATAGGACGGATCTTATTTTTCTATGAAAGATCTAAAGGAGGATGTATAGAGATCTGTAGTATGTGCGCAGCGCAGAGTGCGCCCGTGAATCATGGCAGGTAGCTTTCATCCGCAAATGCGTCCTATCCGCGCAGGCGAAAGCGGTGAATTGTTTCATCTGGGTGTGCAGTGCTCCGAGTCTGCTCAAATGTGTGAAATTGATATTTTCGAATTCTTGATACAAACTCGCCTGGCTGGAATTGACCGCGGGCGATCGGGTTTGCATACTACCCCCGCTTGACCGCCACGAGCGGGTGCTTCCCGGCGAACGTTCTGCGTTCCCGGAAGTCTGGACCCCGGCGGCACATTGATTGAGCGTTCTGTTGCTCTCTGTGCTACCGAGGTTTTGCTATGTCTGGCGATGCGATTTACCGCTGGTTGAAGCGTTATTCAGGAACGCAGCTCGTTACCTGGCATCAAGCTGGTGTGGGTCGAGTGCTCGCGCCGCTCGGCTGTGGCGATGTTGCTCAATGGCTCGTAATCGGCCTGATTTTGTGGCTGGCGGTGCTGCAATCAGCGGCGTCGGCTCAAGTGGTGCGAGTCATCAACGAGCACGCTCAAACCCGCCAGATGTGTGATCAGGGGCGTTGCTACCTGCAGCGTCTGCGAGATCTCGGCACCGGCGTCGTGATCGCTTGCGGCTCGGAAACCGAACCGGCGTATGTGCTGACGGCAGCTCATGTTGTCCGCGAACGGTCGCGATCACTGACAGTCAGTGGTCCGGACGGGGGCCAGATTTTCGCAGCGTTCGTTGTGAGCGTTGATACTGCGGCTGACGTCGCCTTACTGCGAGTTGATCAAGCCACATTCTCTGCGTGTGTGCAGATTTGCGTTCCCGCCGGTCGACCGACTGTAACGGTACTGGGGCTCAGCGGGCAGCAGCCTCACATCGAACGGGCGACTCTGCTGGACGCGTCGCGAGTGAACTGCGTGATGCGCGACGGTGATTCCGGCGGTCCCGTGCTGCTGGATGGCCAATGCGTCGGTTTGGTGTCGGCCGTGAGTGATAATTATACCCGCATTGTCCCCGCGCAAACTTTGGAACGTTTCGTGAGCCGAGTTTGCCCGCAGTGTGTCTGTCATCCGGGTAGACAACAACCATTGGTACCGATCCCGGCGGATCGAGTGCCCTTTTCGTCCTCGCTGGCTGGTGATGTACCTGATGCTGAGAAGGCAGCTCGCATCAGGTCTCTAGAGTCGCGGCTCGCCGTGATTGAAGCACGGTTCTCCGAGCCGAGTAGAGCCGCGACCGCCAGCGAAGCCTATCACCGCGATCGTGGACCGGCAGGCCCTGCAGGGCCACCTGGCAAAGACGGCCGCGACGGCAAGGATGCCTTCTTGAAACCCGTCGTCGTGCAGCTGGATGTCGTCGATGACCGCGGCAAAGTTCTGTCTTCCGACCGCGAAACGTTTCAACCCGGCGAGCCGATCAAGCTCCGCTTTCGAGCGGTAAGAGTGGTTAGCAGGGAATAGTTCCTGGTTACTTGTTCTTGGAGGCTGACAAAGAACTGAAACAGACGGCGAGTTCCGATGGCAGAGTTTGGGATAATGTTGCTGAGTTCCCTTGCTTTCGCATGGTCTTCCCACCGCGCTCTCGCTCCCCTCGCCCCAGTACTCTGGGG
>CAYLTY010000096.1:0-30139 GCA_964386705.1 uncultured Planctomycetaceae bacterium | reverse complement strand
TACGGCCAATCTGACCGGCGCCACCAAGATTCAAGGCGTCTACATCAATGGCGAAAAACTGCCGCCTTTGAAGTCAACGAGTGACTACTTCGGGTTGCAGACCTTGCCGATGACCATCGACAGCGGTTTCAAGGCCGGCCTCAATGTGTTGGAGATCGAGGTCGAGTCGGTACCTGTCGGCGGACCGTCGCAGTTCCCGATCGGGGTTTTTGTTGAGGGTTTGAAGGTGCGCGCCGCGAAACTGGAGTCAGCTTCGTATCGTAACTTTCTTGGTTTTGGTGGCTCATTGACGACCGGCAACCTTGCGACGCGAACCGGCATTGTCGACGTGCCGAACGTCGGTGGTGCACTGGTGGGTCTAGAAGACATCAACAGCGACGGCCGTAGCGATCTGGGAGCGGCGACGTTCCGGGCGACTCAAACTCTGAATGAGTCGGGTGCCGTGGTTTACCATCAAGTTGCGACGGCTTACTTCGGTGAGACGACCCGCACGTCAGCGACCTACGCGCAGCCCGATTTGTTGCTTGAGCCCTCGCGTCCCATCTTTGGAGACGTGCGTCAGATCAAGCCGCAGGAGCTGCACTTCACCTCGACGACTGCAGGCGGAACCACGCGGCTGCTCCTGGCTGAACCGCAGGGCGGCGAAGTTCATGCGTTTGTTGGCAGGGCTCTGGCAGCTACGTCGGCAGCCAGCAGCAACAATGACTCGGCGTCGCTGCCAGTTCGTCCGTATGAACTCAGCCTGGCGACAGGAATCGTGCCCGGCTCATTGAGCACAGATCGCGCCGGCGTGAACCTCATCGGGCCCCAGCCTCAGATTCGTGATTCCTACTCGGTGGAAGGTGTCAGCGCTCAGGAAGCTCTGTCCTCGGGCCGCAGTATTGGCGACATCAACGGCGATGGTTTCGGTGATGTGATCGTCAGCGGTTCGACTTCTTCCTACGTGTTCTTCGGGCCGCTCACGCTGGATGATGCGGATGCGGTGAGTGTGCGATCTGAATTGCATCTGCCCGCATCGCTGGGGCAACCGTCCTTTGGTTCGGGCAATGTTTTCGATCTGGATCCGAACGAACCGAAGGCCGACGTTGCGTTCACGCGACATGACGCCGGCGCGGGCAAGACAATTGTCACGCTGGTGCTGGGCCGCGAATTCTGGCCACGTGATTTCAATGGCTCGGAGTTGAACGCACTCAATAGTCGCACCATCGAGCTGACCAATACGGAACTGAATCCGGACGGCAAGCTCAGCACCTACATCCTCGATTGGACCGGTGATGGGCTCAGCGACCTGCTGGTCGTTTCCAGTCTGCCCACAGCGAGCGGCAAGTATGGTTACATCTTCAGCGGAGCGCGTTTGCGAGACGGCTCTGGAGTGAGTGTGCCGGTTGGCAGCACGACGCTGGTCGCGGCCGATGCGCGCAACACGATCGATGTTGACCTGGATAGCGCGGCTGGTGTGGCTCAGAGCGTTCTCGGAAGTCTGTCGTCTCAAGTCACGGTGACCGACGATCGCACGCTCAACATCGCGGTGGCGGGGGACATCAACGGTGACGGTCAAGACGATCTGCTGTTCTCGCAGCCGAACCGCGCGACGCTGTCGGTGGGTACGATCCCTGCGATTGGGCGCAGTTATCTCGTGAGTGGTCGCAATTCCTCGGGCAGCATCACGCTGGGTGATTCGTTCCAGGTTGTGCTGACCGGCTTCGGGCTGGGTGACAACCTGATCGGCCTGGGCGATTTGAATCGGGATGGTTACGACGACTACGCCGTGACTCGCAGCTTCGAGAACGGCAGCAACGCTCAAGGTTCGGTCTTCGTCTTCACGGGCTCGGCGAGCGTCTTCACGAATGCGACCTATACAACGCCCGATGCGGTGGCTGCAGGAACGTTGAGTCGATCGACTGCTGCTGACTTTGGTTCCACCCTGCGAGTTTTTGGTTCCGTCAGCGTGGCGAGCGGCGACTTCGACGGCGACGGTCTGGCGGACCTCGCGATTGGCACGCCTCACGACATCCTGCGAAGCTCAACCGGCCAGACGCTGGACGATCAGAGTCAGGGCCGCGTGCAACTCTTCTTCGATGTACTGGGTGATCTGAGTGCTCAGGCCACTGCGGGCAACGGTCGTCGTCTGTACTTCGATGAAGCTGATGTCGTGATTGACGGCCAGTTTGAGTTCGATCGGTTCGGCACGATCACGCAGACCGCGTTCCTCGATACGAACAACGATCGCATCAGCGACCTGCTTGTCGGTGCGGGCGGGGCTGATGGGGTGATTGGTGGCACGACGTTGGGCGCCGGTCGCGTGTATTCGATCTTCGGGACTCCGAAGCGTTACGCATTGCCGACGACGGGCGTCAGCACCATTACCAACCAGACCACGAACGATGGCGTGGACGTGCTGGCCAATCTGGCGACAGGTCAGCCGGAGGTTCGCAATGGCGTCTTTGGCCCGAATGAAACCGAGCGATGGTATCGCTTCACGACCCTGGGTGATGGCCAGGCCGGTGATCAAATCCGGTTGGTGGGTGAAACGAATCGCACGCTGAACATTCCGCTGACCGGACGGAGTCAGACTGCGACCTCGTCATCTTTGGAAGATCCAGGCTCATTCGTGCGAGTTGGCGGCGCCAACGATGATCGTGGCCTGTTCAACTTCGACTTTGGCTCGGTTTACGACGGTCTGCTGGATGCGTCTCAGTATTCCTCGGCGAAGTTGCGGCTGGTGCCGACCGGGCAGCTTCCGACAGCCAACGTCGCCAATTTGACTGCCGGACTGAATGTGGTCTTCTTCACTGGATCGACGGCGAAGTCCGGTAACGAACTATGGGTCACGGACGGCACTCAATCGAGCGACGGGACACGCATGATTGATCTCGCTCCGGGCGCCGCGAGTTCTAACCCGTCGAACCTGCTGCACGCATCGAACCAGGAAGCCGTCTACTTTACCGCCAACTTTGACGGTACGAAGAGCGACCTGATGCGCTTCACGTTTGGCTTTGCGCTCAACGGCGGCAACGCGGATATCGTCGAACGCATTGCCCAGGTTCCCGGCAACCCGCGCGAGTTCCGCCTGACCGATGATGGCGCCCTGATCTACTTCATCACGGATGAGTCCAGCGGCGCGAGTTTGTGGGTCACGGACGGAACAACTGCAGGCACTCGACCTGTGTTGCGCGGAGCCAACGTCAGCAACCTGGTGATGGGCGGCACGAACGGCAATCAGCCGATCTTCCGAGGAACTCTGCGTGGTGAGACGCATTTGATGACCAGCAACGGCACGTTCGCGGACGTGACTGTGCTGACGGAAACTGGCGCGGGTGGCAACGATTCTTCGCAGCCTCTGAATATCACTCGAGTCGGTTCGCTGGTCTACTTTTCGGCGTTGACTGACCGCGCCGGCCAGTTGGATCGAGAAGTCTGGTCGACCGATGGAACCGTGGGCGGAACGGTGTTGCGGGGCAACATCAATACGACCTCCGCCTCGGCAAGCTCAAGTCCCGCCAACTTCATCGCGTTTGGCAGCAGCGTCTACTTCACGGCCGACGACGGCATCTACGGCAATGAATTGTGGCGATTCAACAACTTCGGCAACCTGGAACGTGCGTCCGATCTGAACTCCGACGCAGGCAGCGCGAACCTGTCGCATCTCCAACTCGTGAGCACCGGTTCTGGACCTCGGATCTTCAGCATCGGATCGAACGGGACCGGGCAGCGTCTGTTCGCGAACGATGGCATCTTTAACTACGACTTCCAGATCCCCGGTGACGTACAGAGTTTTTCCGCTGGCCAAAACACACTGCTGGTGGCATCGCTCGTCAGCGGTCAGACGAAGCTCTATTCGGTCGATCTGACTTCGTTCGCCGTGACGGAACTGGCGACGCTGGACGCTCCCGTGACGTCATACGGGAACAGCGATTACGGGACGCTCATCAGCACAGACGGGGCGGGCTACTACTTCAATACGTATGGCTCAACGTCCGTGGTCAAACTGAGCCGTCCGACGTTGCGAGTCAGTGTGCTCGCGGGCGAAGGCGATGGAACCTTGCACGCTGCGGACTACGCGACTGCAGCGTTGAATGTCGCTATGGCCGAACAGAACGTGAGCCTCAATGCCGACGGCGCGTATGAGATTGAGTTGAAGTCCGTCATTGACGCGCTGTGGGCACGCGGGCAGACACGTTTCACGCTGCGCGTTTCTGAACCGGGAACGCTGTCCGCTGTGAATTTGAAGAGTTCGCAACTGGATGGCAGTGGTTCTTCGCTGACCTTCACGACGACTGCGGATGGCCTGACTGGCGACCTTTACAATGCGGACGGGGTGCGGATCGCTCATGGACAGAGTGTCTTAGACCTGCGGAACTCACCTGCAGGTACTTACTACCTGCGCGTTGATCGCACGATTTCAACGGGCACATCCCTGCCGTTTGAAGTACAGATCAACCCGCCGTTTATCGGCGAGAGCCGCCTGACGGATCGTGTGCCGCACACCGACGTGATTCATGGCGGCGACGGTGACGATCTGGTCATTGGTCAGAACCCAGTCGATCGGCTGTTTGGTGATTCCGGCGCGGATCGCTTCATCGGTCCGGACACCAGCATTCGTGATCGGCAGTCCGGTGAGCCGATTGGACCGCCAACGACGGAACTGTTCGACCCGACTCAGGCGAACAACTCAGATCCGATTTTGTTTGTTCCTGATCAGGCTCTAAAGGCCGCTCTGGGACGAGCGATCGGTCGGCCTGTGACGAAAGATTTCAACGGCAACGACCTGCTGAGAGGCGATATTTATGCCAGCGACCTGGCTCAGTTGACGCGGCTCGATCTGTCGAACCTGGGTATCACGAACTTGCGTGGTCTGGAGTACGCGAGGAATCTGGAAGTGCTGAACCTGAGCCGCAATCAGGTCACCAGCATTAGCGGGCTGCGGCCCGGCCGCGATTTGTTTGGCAATGTGATCGGCATGTCGCAACTGCGATCGCTGAGTCTGGACTTCAATAACATCACCGACGTGGAGCCGTTGTCTGATCTGCAGAACCTCGAAGTTCTGACGCTCGACAACAACGCATCGCTGACTGATGTGGGCAATCTGGGCCGTATCAGTGGTCTGAAGCTGTTGAGTGTCGATCGTGCGAACCTCGATCAAGCGTCGGTTGACGACAATCATGCTGAAGAACTGGCCGGTCTGACGGCGCTCAAGTGGTTGAGTCTGGCTGACAACCAGTTGACTAGTCTGCATCGCAACATCACGACGCGGATGACCGATCTGCTGTATCTGGATCTGCATGGCAACATGTTGGCGGATGTTTCCGGGTTGGCTGGTCAACGCGAGATCGACGACGGCGATGCCGGTTTCACAACGGTCGGGACATGGCAACAGAATATTTCGCACACTGCGGGGGCGACGCAGGGAGACTATCGCTTCACGGGCCCGGGAAATGGCTTGGGCACGGCCTCGTGGAGCTTTACTGATCTGGCTGACGGTTTGAGCTACGACATCTTCCTGAACTGGCCCAACGATGAAGGCCACAGTGTGCAGGTGCCGTTCAAGGTGTTCTCGGGCGCTACTCTGCTGGGCAGCGGTACGCTCAATCAGGGCAGTTCACCGAGCGATTCCATCGGTCGCTTCACCGCCGCGAATGGAGAATTGCGAGTTGAGTTCTCGAACCTCACCTCAGCCGGTTCGATTGCTGCTGACAGCGTGCGTGCCGTGCAGACTCCGGTCATCACACCGAATCTGGTGGAACTGAACCTGTTGGGTAATTCGCTCGACAACTTCAGCTACGAAGTCGCGGTGCCGTTCCTGCAAAGTGAGGGCGCGACGGTGCTCTTTACGGCTGACGCGAAGCCGACGGTGAGCAGCCCCGGCAATTTCAGTGTGCCGAGCGTGCCAGTGTTGTCGAACGGTCACTCGCGGCACTTCAGCGGCATCAATACGCCGGTTACGCAGACCTTGAATCTGCCAGATAATCTCATCCGCGGCCGCACCTCAAATACCTTTGAGGCCTGGTTCCGCACTACGGGCAGCGGCGTGATTCTTGGTTATCAGAATGCGCCCATGAATGAGAACACTCCGACGGAATTCGTTCCGGCGGTTTATGTGGGAACCGATGGAAAACTCCGTGGTCAGTTCTGGAACGGTTCGACTGGTCCGCTCAGCAGTTCTGCGGCCGTCAACGATGGAAAGTGGCACCATGTGGCGCTGACGGCGGGTAACTTCTCAGAGAACACCTTGGGTATCGTGCGGTTGTATCTCGACGGAGAACTGCAGGGCACCAGCACGGCGGGCATCATCAATCACCTGACGATGCACTGGAACCAGATTGGTTCTGGATTCGCGACGAGTGCCTGGCCCGCGACGAACAACTCGGCCACTCCGGTGCCGTTCAGCTTCACCGGCGACATTGAAGACGTTCGGTTCTGGGGCACCGTGAGGCTGCAGTCCGAGATTCAGGACAATCGCTTCCGCGAATTGACCGGCACTGAGCAGTTCCTGTTAGCTTACTACCCGCTGAATGAGGCTGACGGGGCGGTCGCGAACGATCTCACGGATCTGGCCGGCGCGGGCACGTTCGTCGGTCCGACTCCCGTCGCGGTGGATGGAGCGCCGACGCTGGATCAAGGTCCGCAGGCGGGCATCAATTTTGATGGCGTTAACGATTACGTTGATGTCGGGGCGACGACCGCGCTGCAGGTGAGTTCTCAGTTGACGCTCGAAAGTTGGGTCTTGCCTCTGGCTGGCGGCGGCACGATTGCGGGACGCGAGGGCGAGTACATCCTGCGGTTGCAGAGTGATGGTGAAGTGACGCTCGAGTTGGGCCGCTATGTCGACTTTTTCGGCTATGCGAGCATGCGAACTTATTCCACCGGCGTGCGAGTGCCGTTCGGCAACTGGAGTCACGTTGCCGCGACGGTCGATACTACGACCAACCAGGCTCAGATTTTTGTCAACGGTTTCGTGAGTGCGACGATCTCGCTCAGCATTTTCGAGTCCGGGCCGATTCAGAATGCCGGCTTCGGCGGCGACTTCCGCATCGGCAATCGCAGCTTCACGAACGATCCAATCAACGGTTATCTGGATGAGGTTCGTGTCTGGAACATCGTGCGCAGTACCGATCAGATCCTCCACACGCAACATTCGCGCCTGCTGGGTAACAGAACTGGTCTCATCGGCTACTGGACTTTCGACGAAGGCAGCGGCGCAACGACTGCCGACCGCAGTCCAAGCAACGCAACGGGTACCCTAAACGGTGCGATTCATTCACTGGGCCGCAACATTCAGAGCTTCGCCATTCCGTATCAGGTCGGCGATACCGATGGTGGCGCGTCGGCACAGTTTGAATCGACCTCGCCGTCGCTCGGAATTTCTTATACGGCCGAGGATCTTTTCGTCAGCCCGACGCCGGGCTTCGCCGGGATCGCAGACTTCACGCTCACAGCCTACGGGCCAAATTCACTGGGCGCGGGTAGTAATCGCACTGCTTCGACACGCTTTGCGGTCGATGTCGGGCGAAACGCCATCTACGGCGCAGATGCCGACTTGCCTGAGGGCACCGTCGTCTTCCTGGACGCCGATAATGACCAGCAACTCGATAGCGGCGAGGTCAGCACGTTGGTCGATTCAAACGGCGAATGGCGCTTCCGCGACCTTGATGTCGGCACGTTCCAACCGACGCTGGTCACTCCGCCATCGTTCTTCGCAAGTACCGCGACTCAAACGGTCGCGTTCACAGAGATCGGTCGAGTCGCGACCAGCAATCTGAACGCAAGCAGGGTCGTGTCCATCAACGGATCTCGTAGCGGCACCGAAGGCACGGCGATCAATCTGACGAGCACCATTGTTGATCCGAATACAGGTAACGGTTCTAACCTGACGCGTTCGTGGACTGTGGTTGCTTCGAATGGCCAGATGGTCGCCAGCGGCACCGGGACGAGTTTCAATTTCGTTCCGAATGACAACGGGCTTTATACCGTCACGCTGACGATCACCGATGTCGACGATGGAAACCGTCAATACGTGGATAGCTTCCGCATCGTGGTGGCTAATGCGGCTCCGACGGTTGATGCAGGCAGCAACCGGAACGCGGCGGAAGGTGCGAATGTCACCTTCACGGCAAGTACTTCGGATGCCGGCGCGGCGGAGAATCTGACCTACGCTTGGCAGGCGATCAGCAATGCAACCGGCGCTGTCGTGGCGACAGGCTCGTTGAACAGCTTCACGTTCGCTACTCCGGACGAAGGCACGTATGTAGTGCGTGTCACTGTTGCCGATAAGGATGGGGCTAGCTCTACCGATACAGCGCAACTCACGGCGACGGGAGTCGCTCCGACTGCGACACTGCAAACGAGTGGAACGCTCACCGAAGGCAGTGCGATCACGGTGTCCCTCGCCGGAGCGAACGATGCTGGTTCGGCCGATGTGGCGGCAGGTTTGCGGTATTCGTTCGATCTGGATGGCGATGGCAGCTTTGAAATCGTCAACAGCACATCGCCGTCGCAGGTGGTCGTCTTCCCGGACGACAGGGCTGTAACTCTGAAGGCTCGTGTGACTGACAAGGATGGGCTCTTCAACGAGTACACCTTGAATCGCACGATCGCGAACGTGGCTCCGACAATCGCTCTGAATGGTGCGAGCAGTACCGCTGAGGGGGCTGCCTATACGCTCGATCTCGGGGCGATTACCGATCCGGGAGATGACACAGTCAGCAGTATCGTTGTCAATTGGGGTGATGGCACTTCTGACACCTACACCAGCGGCGGCCTGCAGACTCACACGTATGCCAAGGGCCCGACTTCACGCACGATTGCCGTTGATCTGGTCGATGAAGACGGCACGCATGTGGCGGTCGCTAGTCTCAATGTGGCAGTGCAGAACGTTGCTCCCCGCAATGTCTTCGCAGGCTTCGATCAGACGGTTTCTGAAGGATCGAGTGTCAATCTGACGGTGAGCTTCGACGATCCGGGCGTTGGCGCCACTCATACCTACGCGTGGCAGGTGGTGACCGACAACGGCGTCACGATCGCTGGTGGTACGGGTTCTAGTTTCAACTTCGTGGCTAGTCAGGATGGGCAGTACACAGTCACGGTGACTGTTACGGACGATTCCGGCGCGAGTGGTTCAGCCACGCTGACTGTCCACGCGCTGAATGTCGCTCCGACAGCCACGTTCGCCGCGCCGACAACGATCAATCAAGGTGTGACCAAGACGATTGGATTCAGCAGCATCGTCGAGCCTTCCACGCTCGATGCGGCTGGCTTGCGATACAGCTTCGATCTCGACGGCGACGGACTCTTTGAGATCGTTGATTCCAGCAGCCCGACCTTGAGTCACGCTTTCGGCGATACTGGAACGATCACGGTGCGTGGGCGTATCAAGGACCCGAACGGAGCATTCACGACTTACTCCGCCACTGTGACGATCAGCAACGTGGCGCCGGTGGTGAGCTTCGTCGATCCGCCGCCACAGGAAGGCGTCCCGGAAACGTTTGCGGGTTCGTTCATCGATTTCGGTTCTGGTCCGTGGACTGGCACCATCGATTTTGGCGATGGCTCAGCAATCCAGACTCTGGATCTGTCGGCTGCGGATCACTCGTTCAACTTCACGCACACGTTCGCGACGCGCGGCCATTACGTGGTACGCGTCTCGATTACAGACAGCGATGGTGCGGTCGGCTTCCATGATCTGCCGATTGATGTAGTGAACGCGACACCGTCTGTCACCGGCTTGAGCGTCTCGCCCGTTGGTTCTCAGGGTGGCCTGGCAGTTGATGAGGGGACTGACTTCACCTTCCGCGGCACCGTCCGTGATCCGGGGCCAGCGGATACTCACGTGGTGGTCATCCAGTGGGGCGATGGGACGCCCAATGCCACGATCAACCTGGCTGCTGGAGTGACCGAGTTCTCAACCACGCACCGCTACGCGGGCAACACGGCGGGGACATCTTCCAGCACGTTGCCGCTGGTCATCACGGTTACTGACTCTTCGGCGGGCGTCGGAACGAGCAACACGTTCGTCACGATTCAGAATGTGTCTCCGACAGCGACGTTCACCAACTCTGGCCCGGTTGCTGAAGGTGGTACGGCCACGGTTTCGATGACGAATCCCGTCGATCCATCGGCTGCCGATGCTTCGGCTGGCTTCCGTTACAGCTTCGACTTTGATGGTGACGGCGTCTTCGAGATTGTGAATTCAACGAATCCCACTGCAACGGTTCCATCCAGCCTGCTGGCGGATGGACCGGCTCAAGTGGTGATTCATGGTCGCATCACCGATCGCGACGGCGGTTTCACCGACCTGACGACGACCATTGATCTGACCGGCGCCGATCCGACTGCGAACATTTCCAATAGCGGTCCGATCGTCGAAGGTCAGACGGTGGTAACTGTTTCGTTGGGCAGTCCGCACGATGCCTCTACCGCCGATCAGTCTGCAGGGTTCCGTTACAGCTTTGACTTCTTCAATGACGGCACCTTCGAGATTGTCGATTCGACGAATCCCGTCGCGACTGTGCCTTCGGAACTGCTGACGCTCAATGGCCCCGGTTCCTTCGAGGTCAGGGCTCGCATCCGCGATAAGGATCTGGCTTTTACGGACTATGTCACGCAGATCGTCATCAACAATGCGCCGCCCACCGCGACCTTCGTTGATAGTGGAGTGGCGAATGAAGGTGGGACGATTGCCACCGGAATGAACTCCGGGAATCCGTATGTGATCGGGTTCCTCAATCCGGTCGAACCGTCAACGGGTGATACGGCGTTCGGGTTCTTCTACAGCTTCGACTTCGATAATGACGGTGTCTTTGAAATCGTCGAAGGCTCCGATGCCAGCGTGGTGATCCCTGCAGGCTATCTCGACGATGGCGCGGCGACGCTCACTGTACGTGGCCGGATCAGCGACGTCGATGGAGGCTTCACGGACTACACCCGAACGCTGGCGATTGTTTCGGTCGCTCCAACTGCAACGTTCGTCAACAGTGGTCCGATTCTGGAAGGTCAATCGGTGACCGTGACCTTCGACAATGAAGTCGAACCCTCTGCGGCGGATCGCGCGGCCGGGTTGCGGTATAGCTTTGCGTTGACGAGTGGCGGACTGGCCGCGACCTATGCGGCGGCTTCAACGAACAGTTCGGCCAGCTTCAGTTTCAACCTGCTGGGTAACAAGACGATCTTTGGTCGTGTCTTCGACAAGAACGGCGCCTTCACGGACTACCAGACGATCGTGTCCGTGCTGGATGCTTTGCCGACGGCAACGCTGACCAACAATGGTCCGATCGTCGCTGCTGGTTCTGCGACGGTGACGTTCAACAACCCAATCGATCCTGTGCCACCAGGCGGTGGGGCGCAGTTCGTCTACAGCTTCGATTTCGGCAACGACGGCACGTTCGAAGTTTTGAACTCAACCTCACGCATGGCGTCCTTCGCTACGCCCAGCAACGTGAGCTTCGTTGATGTCTTGGGACGTATCATAAACGCTACGACCGGTGGATTCAGTGACTATATCACTCGCATCTCGCTGGTGAATTCGGCACCGACGGCGATTACGCTGACGGGAACTTCGGTCTCTGAAGGGGCAACGAGTGGCGCCGTTGTTGGGACTTTGTCGGCGACTGATCCCGACGCGAATTCAACCTTCAGCTTCTCACTGGTCAGCGGCACTGGTTCAACGGACAACGGCAACTTTGCGATTGTCGGCAACCAACTGCGAGTTTCACCAACCGCGGCCTTCGATTTTGAAACGAAGCCGACCTTGTCGATTCGCGTGCAGGTTTCAGACGGTGTTAACACATTCCAGCGCACTCTGGCGATCAGCGTTACTAACACTCAGCCGACGAACCTGGTGATCAACTCAAGTTCTGATGCGGACGACGGCGTGGCTGACACGTTCCATATCACGATCGGTGCCTCGACGCTGACCGTGCAGTTGAATGGCAGCACGTTGCGGTTGCCGCTGGGACGCGAGGATATCAGCGGTTTGACGATCAATGGTTCGAGCGACGATGACATCGTCATCATTGACTTCGCGTCAGACTTCGTGCCGCTGGCCAGCGGCATCACACTGTCGCTGGGCGGCCAGACTTCGCGTGATACGCTCACGTTGAATGGCAGCGTTGCGGCGGTCTCGCACACCTTCACGAATGCGACGACGGGCACGACGCAAGTCGCGACTCAGACGGTCAACTACTCAGGTTTGGAAGCGGCCACTGACAATCTGGTTGTGGCGATTCGCACGTTCAATTTCACGACGGTGGCTGAAGCCATCAACGTCGCCGACACGGGAACGAGCAGCGACGGATTCAACTTACTGAGCGGGCCCGCGAGCGTTCCGGTCACCTTTCGGTCTGCCACGTCCTCGGTTGTCATCAACGCGGGTGATGGCAATGACACCGTTACGCTACAATCGATCGACTCGCTGTTCGCAGCCGGATTGGGCGATGGTTCGCTGCAGGTGAATGGTGGCAACGGCAACGATGTGCTGAACGCTGCTGCGATCTCCGCCCGAATCACTCTTCGCGGAGATGCAGGTGCCGACAGTCTGACGGGCGGAACAGGCAACGACGTGCTGGATGGCGGCACGGGTAATGACGCTCTGAACGCAGGCGGCGGCACGGGTGACCGACTTGAGGCGACCGCGGATGGGAAGCTCACTCTGACCGCGACGAGCCTGATCACGATCATCGGTTCTACGACCGAGACGGATTCACTGTCGGGGTTTGAGGCAGCTCGGCTCACCGGTGGTCCAGCGGCCAACCAGATCAATACGTCTGCGGTCAGTTACGCGGTTACCCTGTCGGGTGCGGGTGGCAACGATTCGCTTACGGCGGGCGGTGGCAACGATCAACTGCTGGGTGGCGATGGCAACGACACGCTGACTGGAGTTGGTGGTCAGGACGTAATGGATGGTGGCCTGGGAACTGCAGATCAACTCTTTGAGTTCTTCAACGCGGACGTCACCGTAACCGCGTCCAAGTTGACAATGACGTTAGGCTCGCTGATCGAGAATGACACGCTCAGTGGCTTTGAGAACGTGATGCTCTACGGCGGCGCGAGTACCAACCGTATTGACGCTTCGGCGGCGAACATGCCTGCCGTTCTCTTCGGTGGTAACGGCAACGATGTGCTGATCGGCGGCTCTCTGAGCGATACGGTCGATGGTCAGGGCGGCGATGATACGGTCACCGGTGGCGGTGCTGACGACATGCTGATCGGCGGCACGGGGAACGACGCTGTTCGCGAATTGATCGATCAGGATCTGAAGCTCACCAATACGACACTGGTAGCGTCTGGCAACTCGTTGCCGACGGTGACCGACACGTTGATGGGGTTTGAACTGGCCGATCTGTCGGGTGGTGTGAGCCGCAACAAGCTGGACCTCAGCAGCTTTTCGCTGAGCCTTGGAGCGACGATCAACGGCGGTGGCGGCAATGACATCATTATCGGTTCGCCCGCGGCGGACATGATTCTCACGCTGAGCGGTGCCGACTCGATCCAGGGGCTCGGGGGTGCGGACTCGATTGTCTCCGGCGGCGGTAACGACACCATCAGCGGTAGCGACGGCGCTGATAATCTCAATGGCCAGAATGGTGATGACTCAGTTCTCGGTGATGCCGGTAGCGACACCATCGCTGGCGGTGCTGGCAAGGACACTCTGAGCGGCGGTGCGGACAACGACTTCATCACCGGTCAGACGGAAGCCGGCTTACTGAACGGCGACGATGGCAACGACATACTGCAAGGCAATAGTGCCAATGACACCTTGAACGGCGGGGCGGGCGATGACCGGCTCATGTCGCTGCAAGGCGACGATGTTGTGAACGGTCAGGATGGTGCGGACACCATCTTCGCGGGCACGGGTAATGATACCCTGAGTGGTGGCGCCGGTGCGGACGACTTGCGAGGTGAACTTGGCAGTGACGTCATTGACGGCGGCGCCGATTCAGATCGCATCAACGAGGTGCTGGACACCAACGTCACGATTACGGGGCTGAATATCAGCACGGCCTCGTCCGGTAACGACATCGTGACGAACGTAGAACGCATCAATCTGGTGGGTGGTGCGGGCAACAATCTGTTTGATGGCCGCGCTGCGACAGTGCCCCTGCTGCTGTCCGGCGGTGCTGGCAACGACACCTTGCTGGGTGGAACGAAGGCCGACGTGGTGGATAGCGGCGATGGAGACGATGTGCTGTCGGGCGGTGCTGGTAATGATGTCATCGAAGGCGGTGTTGGTACCGACTACGTGACCGAGAAGGCCGATACCAACTTCACGGTCAACGGAGCGACAATCACTTCCACGGCCACGGGCACCGACACTCCGAGCAATGTGGAGCGCATGGTGCTGATCGGTGGCGCCGGAGCTAACAAGCTCGATGCCGCCTTGGCGACTTTGTCCGTCATCTTGATCGGCAAGCAAGGCAAGGACACTCTGATCGGTAGCAGCAAGAACGACACTCTCATCGGCGGTGGCTTTGGCGACTTGCCTGGAGGCATGGATTCCATCGATGGTGGTGCCGGTACCAATTCCGTGCAGCGAGACGCTCAAGACACCATCGTCAACAGTGCCTCGCAGACACTCATTGATGACATCTTTACCTTATTGCCGAATTGGGTGGATCGGTTGTAGCCGCTACCAGTCCAAGCATTGAGAGTTGTGATTCCAGGATTGAGAATCAACACCCTCTAGAATGGATTGTTCGCACCCGAGACTTCGCTGGCCGTATCTTTGCGACGGCATTCAATGGTTGTTTCCAAATGCATTGGCTTGGCGCGTTTGGTGGGATTCCGATTGGATGCATTGTTCGTGACGATGACCGGCGAGGAAGCTCATGGATCAACTCTCTGCTGCCCGCTGCCAAATGGCGTTCTCCTTGGCCTTCCACATGATCTTCGCGGCATCGGGTATTGCAATGCCGGTGCTCATGCTGATTGCTGAAGGGCTATGGCTGCGAACTGGACAAGCTCATTATCGCGAACTGGCTCACAAGTGGGCGAAGGCTACAGGACTGCTGTTTGCAATTGGGGCAGTGTCAGGTACGGCACTTTCGTTTGAGCTGGGGTTGCTGTGGCCGAGGTTCATGGAGTTTGCGGGTAGCATCATCGGACCGGCTTTTGCCTGGGAAGGCTTTGCGTTCTTCGTCGAGGCGATCTTCCTGGGGCTGTATCTCTATGGCTGGAAGAAGCTGTCGCCGGTGGCCCATTGGCTGACGGGCTGGCCTGTCGCTATCAGCGGCTTGCTGTCGGGTATCCTAGTTGTGGCGGTCAACGCGTGGATGCAAACGCCCGTCGGATTCGAACTCGATAGCGCCGGAAAACTGACGAACATTGATCCCCTCGGCACGTTTCGCAGTCCTCCGTGGATGCAGATGTCGATTCACTCGTCTCTGTCGTGCTACATCTCTGTGAGTTTTGCGGTTGCCGGGATCTACGCGCTGGGCATGCTGCGTGGCCGGCGCGATGCTTACCACCGGTCCGCGTTGAATATCGCGATGTCGTTGGCGGCCATCACCGCCGTTCTGCAACTCATCAGCGGAGACTTCATGGGGCGGATGGTGGCGAAGTATCAGCCGATCAAGCTCGCCGCGATGGAATCTCTCTTTGAAACGCAAGCCGGGGCTCCTTTGCTGATCGGCGGTATTCCCGATGAGAAAGCTGGGAAGGTGCGGCTGGGTATCGAGATCCCATACGCACTTAGCCTCATGGTTGCGCACGACCCTCACGCCGTGATTCAGGGCTTGAACGAGTTCCCCGCTGACGAACGTCCGAACGTATTGCTGACTCATCTGTCGTTTCAGGTGATGGTAGGGTGCGGGTTTCTGTTGATTGGGTTGGGGCTATGGTTCTGGTGGAGTTACTGGCGACATCGTGTTGCAGACAACATTTTGCTGCTGAGGGCCCTGGTTGTTGGAGCCCCTCTGGGATTCATCGCATTGGAAGCGGGATGGATGGTTACGGAACTCGGACGGCAGCCGTGGACTATCTATGGCATCATGAGGACTGCCCAGGCGGTAACGCCCGCTGCTGATGTGCCGAGTTCTTTCCTGGTCTTCACGGTGCTGTATCTCGGACTGGCAGTCGCGTTGGTGGTGCTACTGTTGCGGCTGTCGCGAGAGAAAGTTTTAGTGGATGGATCTGTGGCTGCGCCGGAGGCCGAACATGACTCTTGAAGACATGGTTGCGGCTGTGGGCTTGGGATGTGTGGTGCTTTACGGCGTGCTTGGCGGAGCGGATTTTGGCGGTGGCATCTGGGACTTGTTCGCCAGCGGACCGCGCCGGAACGAGCAGCGAGCTGTGATTGCTCATGCCATGGGGCCTGTGTGGGAGGCCAACCACGTCTGGTTGATCTTCGTCATCGTATTGTTGTTCACGGCATTTCCTTCGGCCTTCGCGGCCTTCAGCGTCGGGTTATTTGGCGTTTTCCATTTCGTGCTAGTGGGAATCACGTTGAGAGGCGCTGCCTTCGTGTTTCGAGGGTCGAAGGTGGCAGGGCAGCAGGCGACCCATTGGGGAACTGTTTTCGGAGTCGCCAGCATCTTTACGCCCGTCTTGCTGGGCATGGCGATTGGAGCTGCGTCGTCAGGCAACTTGCGAGTCACCCACCGTCAGATTCAGATCGAAGGACCAACGCCGTGGCTGACACCGCTGGCGTTGATGATTGGAGGACTGGCGTTGGCGCTGTGCGCCTATCTTGCCGCAGTCTACCTGACGAACGAGTCGCACGGCGATCTGCGCGAGGACTTCCGGCAACACGCGCTGCTGGCTGGTACATTCGTCGTAGGGCTCGCCGTGGTGACGCTCCCCCTGTGCTACGTGGAAGCGCCGCATCTATGGGACGGACTCTTAAGCTGGCGAGCGGCGTCTGTGTTGGTCGTGGGGCTGGCTGCCGCTCTGACTTCCGGCTGGGCTCTGTTGCGCCGCCATTTCCGGCTGGCTCGAGCGGCGACGATCGCTCAAGTCTCGTGTCTGCTGTTGGGTTGGGGGCTGGCTCAGTATCCGTATCTCATCTATCCCGACGTCACGCTGCAGGCTGCTGCGGCGCCGGAGGTCACTCTGAGATTCGTCCTTTACTCATTGCCCGCCGGGGCAGCGATTCTTCTGCCGTCACTGTGGTTCCTGTTTCGAGTCTTCAAGTCGCAGATCTATTGAACAGAGCGGTGATGCGAACATCGTCCGGGTGTCGGCCACGGTTCTCTTTTTTTGGACGAATTTATTCCGTCGGCATCTTCGCCGCGCTCCGCAGGGCTACTTCGACTTCAAGCCGACCGTGTTGACGGCGATGACTCGATACTGGTGTGCCTTACCAGGCTCAGCCTTGGTGTCGGTGAACTTCATTTCGAAAAGCGGTTGAGTCGGCGTGTCGCTGTAGGACAGGTGCTGAAAGATCGGACGACCGAAGGGGTTCTTGCCCTGCTCGGGCACGTTGGCGAGGAATTGACCGTCGCGTTCGATAACAAAGCTGGCAAGGCCGCTCTCAAGGTCGGCATCGGCTGACCACGTGAGAACATTCCCTGCGACTTGGACGTTCGTTGGAGCAGGCGGTGGAGTGCTATCGGTGACTGCGGAATCCTTCGTGTATTGAGCCCAGGCCGTGGCGATGGTCTCTGTCGGCAGCCAGATGGATTTGGCGAGGTCTCCGGTAAATTTCGAGGTGGGTACAGGGGCAATTACGTTGGTATCACCCGCGTTAAGTGGTGCCAGCCAGCCTTCTTTTGCAGAGAGTTGTCTGAGTGCATCGCCATTCTTTGTCGGGAGACGTGCGGTCAGGCAGGAGTCAAACCAGGGCATCGCGAGGTAACGTTGATTGCCACAATCGTGGCTCGAGATCGGATCAATCGACACAGCGATCAAAGCTCCCTTGGCTCGCATGGTGAGGAAGAATGCTTCATTACCAGGCCAGACTCCAGCAAAACGGTTCTCCTTGTCAGTCACGCCTTCTTTGGTGCCGAGGTTCACCATCACGGGCACTTGGCAAGCGGCTTCCGAAATGGTGTAGGGCATTGGTTTGCCTTCGGTGGCAGCGGTGGGCGGAACTCCAGAGCGGAGCCATGCGGCGGCGACTCGGTCGGGATGGAGCAGCGTCATGCCACCAGCCCAATGCCCGCCACCGCTGTGGCCCCATAGTGCCCACGGCACAGTGGCGAGTTCGGGATGTCCTGACTTCGCACCTAGATCGGTAAGTGACTTTTGAAAGACCGCATCTGAGCCATTACGCGGGTCGCACCACAGTTGGCAATTGGCCTTCTCAGGTTGTTCGTAGACAGAGCTGAGCAACGCGCAGTCGTGCTTCTTTGCGAGGGCCTGCCAGTGCAGGTCGAATGCGCCCGTTTGTCCGGACTTGCATGAACCTTCGCCGCAGCCGTGCTGATGGACGACGACGCCTCGGAGCGTCTTGAGGTTAGGTGGAATCCAGACCGTGAAACTCGCCGGATAAACAAGCTCGCCCGCTTGAGAAGAGGCTTCGTATCGAATTCGATAGTACGGCGGGTCGGCAGTGAGCGGGTTGACGTAGGGCGGCTCCTGAGCGCAGACGGTTCCGGTGAGAACGACAAGCAGCAGAGCAAGAAGTCGCATAGAGGTCATCCGGATTGAAGTTCGGGAACAGGTTGTAATTCTCATCGCGGACGGTTCGTGACTCGTGCAGTCGTTTTGCAGGTTGCCAACTTGTTACGATTGTCCAACGCCTGCCGCCTGATGAACCAGTGCGACTCAAGGCAGTGAGAATTCATAGTCATCGCAGCACTCGTCTCTCTATCAGAAAGCGATCGCTTCATGAAGCCTCTCAGTCCCGTTCAGGCTGTGCTCGTCGGTCTGATCGCGTTTCTGATCTTTGTTGACAACGCCGATAGTGCTGAGCAATCCAAATCGGCAAGGCCGAACATTCTGCTCATCGTGGCCGATGATCTTGGCTGGAGCGACGTGGGCTGGCATGGCGGCTTCAGCAAGACGCCAGTCATGGATCGACTAGTGAAAGAAGGCGCTGAGCTTGATCAGCACTACGTGCAGCCGGTGTGCACGCCCACTCGCACTGCGTTGATGAGCGGTCGATACCCAGGTAGGTTCGGACCGCAGGCTTTGTCGCCCAGCAATCTGCGAGCAATGCCACTGGGTACTGCGACTGTTGCATCAGCCCTGAAGTCGCTGGGGTACAGCACGCATCAAGCAGGGAAATGGCACTTGGGTGCGAAGCCGGAATGGATTCCTAACGCCTACGGATTTGATACCAGCTATGGCACATTGACCGGCGCAGCAGATCCTTGGACGCACAAGTATCGAAAGGGTAGTCCTTACGAAGACACTTGGCATCGTGACGGCAAGTTCTTTCACGAAGAAGGCAACGCGACGGAACTGGTTGCCGCCGAGGCCTTGCGGCACATCGAAGCGAAAGCGTCTCCGTGGTTTATGTATGTGCCATTTCACGCTGTCCATACGCCCGTTGATGCGCCGGAAGAATTCAAGAAACTTTACAACGGAGTGAAATTTCACGACGACGTTGCGAAGCATGAATCTCGCCTGCGCATGGCGGCGATGGTGTCGCAGATCGATGCCAAGATTGGGCAGTTCGTAGCCGCGCTGGACAAGACCGGGCAGCGCGAGAAGACCTTGATCATCTTTACGAGTGACAACGGTGGCATTGAGTCGCTCAAGAACGCTTATGCGGGCGATGTTCCCGATTCACCGCTCAACAGTGAGAACGATCCGCTGCGTGGCCAGAAGGCGACGTTGTACGAAGGCGGAACTCGGGTGTGCGCGTTCGCTAACTGGCCCGGAACTCTGAAGCCTCACAAATTCACAACGGCAATGCACTGCGTGGACTGGTTCCCAACCATCGCCGAGTTAACCGGCTACCAATCCTCTGACAACCTCAAATGGGACGGCGTCAGTCAGTGGTCGGCATTGAGTCAGGCTCGCCCGAATCCTGTCGCTCGCAACATCTATATTGCGGCGGCAGGCGGAGGGAGCCTGCGAGTTGGTGAGTGGAAACTCATCGCACATAAGCAGGGACGCAGCGAGCTGTTCAACATCTCGGCGGACGCTTTTGAGCAGAACAATCTCCTCGCGAAGGAACCCGAGAAAGCAGCAGAGCTCGCTCAGTTGCTCGCAGCCGAACAAGCCAAAGATAATCCCGTGCTGCCGCCGGATCTGAAGGGACTTCCGCATTGAGCCGCGCAGGGCTTGATGCGATAAATTCCGTTACGGTTCTATGCTCAGACGCTCTTACCGGATTGAGTCACCATGCTTCGCAAGTTTCTTGTTGCAATTGTCTGGATATCCTTGAGTGTTTCCTGGTTGGCGGCTGCCGAGCATACGGACTGGCGTGCGTGGCGCGGCCCGCTCGGACACGGCAGCGTCGAGCAGGGGAACTATCCTGATCAGTTTAGTGCGGAGAAGTATCTGTGGCGCACCGAGTTGCCAGGCAAAGGATGCTCAACGCCGATCCTGCTCAATGACAAGATCTATTTGACGACTCCGGTTGACGGAAATGACGGATTGCTGTGCTACGACTTCCAGGGGGTAGAGAAGTGGCGAGCAGTTTTCGGCAAGGAGAACGCGGGCAAGCATCGCAACGGGTCTGGGAGCAACGCCTCACCTGTGACGGACGGCCGGGCGGTGTATGTCTTCTTTAAGAGTGGCGCCTTCGCAGCGGTTGAACTGGATGGCAAAGTGCGTTGGAAGACGGACTTGGTTGAACGGTTCGGCAAGGACACTCTGTTTTGGGATCATGGTACTTCGCCCGTTCTGACGGAGAAGCATGTCATTATGGTGCGGATGCATCAGGGCGAATCCTGGCTGGCCGCGTTCGATAAGCTCACGGGTGAGATGGTATGGAAGGTCGCTCGCAACTATTCGACACCGGTTGAGTGCGATCATGGCTACTCAACACCACTGGTCATCCAGCATCAGGGTAAGGAGTCGATTCTGGTGTGGGGCGCTGAGCATCTCACAATTCACGATGCGACTGACGGGAAGGTGTCGTGGTCTTGTGGTAACTTCAATCCCGAGGCCAACAAGCTGTGGCCAGCGATTGCGACTCCCGTGATCGTGGGCGATATGGCCGTGATTGCCTACGGTCGCAACGACCGGGGAACGCCGCGGTTGCACGGCATTCGACTGACCGGCAGCGGGGATGTTACGCAGACCAATCACGTCTGGCGGCGCGATGATGTCGGCACTTTTGTTCCGACACCTGTGGCTTATAGGGGCCGCGTGATCCTGGTTCGCGATCGTGGTGAGGTCGCCAGCATCGATCCCGCAACGGGCAAGACCATCTGGGAAGGAGCCTTCCCGAAGAACCGGGCGAACTATTACGCCTCGCCACTGATTGCCGGAGACAAACTCTATGCGCCACGCGAGGACGGCACGGTGTTTGTGGCTCGCGTAGCTAATGACAAGTTTGAACTGCTGTCCGAAAACAACATGGCTGAATCCGTCATTGGTTCGCCAGTGCCTGCTTCTAACCGCATCCTTATTCGCGGCGAAAAGCATCTGTTCTGCGTTGCCACGCCTTAAGATACGTATGCCGCTCGTTCTGGCTTGTGAGCGGGCGATGCCAGATCGATCGATCGCAACTGAGCATTGGGTGCTGGTTGTACGATGGCTGTTATGTGTTCTGTCAGGCCGGTGCTGTTATCGAGAAGACATGGCTTCCCCAAGCCGGAAGATCGACGTACAAGCCGTCGGAGTTGAGTTCAGCACCAGGCCGCTCATAGGTGACGTTGGCCAGCAGGTCGTTGAATTGGTACTGCACAGTGGCATCAACGGCGAAAGGGAGTTTCAGCCGGGCCTGGCTCTGGTGTCAGAGTAATTCACGACGGCCAGCAGTCGCTCAGTGGTTGATTTCTCCCAAGCGAAGGCGACGAAGCAGTCCTGAGTCCAGTTGCCGCAACGCGTACGCAATCTGCTCCTCAGTGAAGTGCTTCTTACCCATGGTTTCGATCCCCCTCACCAGAATGAAAAGATCCAAAAATCTAACATTCCGCGCGGATCAAGAAACGGGCAGCAGGTCAGCTTTGTGGCTTCATAACAAAACGTGCCACGTTTCACGCGTGCTGAGCCGAAGATCGTCACTCGATATCGCTCACGTCGCGACGTCCGCCGTCGGGTGAGGTTGTTGACGACGTCCCACAGGCCGAGCACGGCGCTCGCCAGCACTTCTTTCGCTTGCTCCTCATCGGCGAGGCTGACCGTCGAGTTCTTCTTTGTCATGGTTGGTCTTCTGAGATGTCCTGATCGAGGTTCTTGTTAGTGTTGATTGGGTTTACTCAATCTCACCATTCTCATTCGAGTTCGGTGGCCGCTACGGGACCTAGTACGACGCGCTGCAGATTGGCGGTGAGATCACAAATCATCGGCCAATTGTCAGAGATGTCCTGTGAATGCGCCAGGTTGTTTCGCAGGTCCTGCAAGCCGCTCGCGAATTCATCCACGGCACGTCGTGATGTGAATCGAGTCAACTGTCGCAGTGAGTCATCACGAGCCACAATCTGTGCCTTGTCACCGAACTGCAGACAGTCCAGCAGGCTCGGAAACTGGCCGCGTCGGCGGCGTTGAGCTTGTAGCTCGGCAGCCTTTTGCAAACGGCCATCCGACAGATACTGCTGCCATGCTCCCTCTGGGCAGTGCTGGCTAATCAACCGCGTGATTCTGAGCTCCATGATCGTTACGAGTCCGAACAGCCACATTCGCATGGCGGGTTTCTCAAGATCACGGCGGCAGACGAGCCCACTGACTTGCCCACACGCCCGCACGAACAGGCAAGGCCCGACACGGTCTTGCTGCTGTTCTGAGCTAGCGTCAGCTGGGATAGTCATCATCAGGCCTTGCACGACTTCGCTGAGCGACGCGGTGTCAGCAATGACCGTCGCTGGGTCGAACAGTCGAACGACCAGTGGCGAGTTGCTGTTCGTCAGATCGTCTCGATACAGCCAACCAGCAATCGCTCCGGATCGTCGTACGCCCACGATTTCAAGCTGTTGATCCTGCATCACGGTGAGGATCACGTTTGGGGACGTGGTGTCATCAAACGACATCAGCGGTTCGGCCAGATCGCGGGCCGAGAATCCGTTTAAGAACAGATGCATTGCATTGTCGGTGACGCTCACGGCTGCCTCGATTTCAGCAGTTGTTGCGTGTGTCGGGCAACCATCAGTTCCTCGTTGGTGGGAATCACCCAGGCAGAGACGCGGCTGGTCTCGCGCGAGATCCGTGCAATGCCGCTCAGGTTGCTAGCCTCATCAAGTTCCAATCCCAGCCAGCGCGAAGCCTCAGAGGCGCGCGCTCGAACTGGGGCAGCGTGCTCACCGATACCGCCGGTAAAAATCAGGGCATCAAGTCCACCCAGTGCCGCTGTTAGCGACCCGATTTCTCGCGCCAAGCGGTAGACGAATAGTCCAATGGCCTCAGCTGCTCGAGCGTCAGTGGCTTCGCGTTCGAGCAGCGTGCGCATGTCGCTTGAAATACCAGACACGCCGAGCAGGCCAGACTCGTTCGTCAGCAGCCGCTCGATGTCTTTTCCACTCAGGCCGTGATGGTTCATCAAGTGCAGCAGCACGCCCGGATCGATGGTCCCGCAGCGAGTGCCCATCGGCAGGCCATCGAGGGGCGTGAAGCCCATCGTCGTTGCGACGCTCTGGCCGTTGCGCATGGCACAGAGGCTCGCGCCGTTACCGAGGTGGGCAACGATGGTACGCCCCGCTGCCGCGCGTGGATCGACCTGTGGCAGTCGTGAGGCGATGTACTCGTAAGACAGACCATGAAAGCCGTAACGCTGAATGCCTGATTCAGTCAGGCGGCGGGGCAAAGCGAACTGTTGGGCGACATCAGGCTGAGTTCGATGAAACGAAGTATCAAAGCAGGCGACTTGCGGCAGGGTTGGTGCATGTTTCGCCACCGCCCGAATCGCCGCTACGTTGTGGGGCTGATGCAGCGGAGCAAGCGGCACGAGCGCTTCCAGATCGGCAAGAACGTTGTCATCAACGCAAACAGGCTGACTGAATTGTGTGCCACCATGCACGACACGATGGCCCGCCGCTACCAGCTGCAGTTCACTCAGATGTCCCTGTTCGCCCCAGTCAAACAGGAACTCGATCGCCTCTTGATGAGTCAGCGCAGAACCCTGCGGCCAGGAGTGTTCATCAATCATTTTGCCTTGTGTGTCACGAACGCTGAAACGTGGCTCCGTCTGGAGTGCTTCAAGTTGCCCGCGCAGCAGAAGGTCCGGCGGATCGCTGTCGCGAAACACCGAGAACTTCAGGCTCGACGAACCCGCATTCAGGATCAGGATGGCGGCGGACATAATGATTGGAGCTGAGGGTGGCGACCTGTGTGACTGACTGATCGAAATGGACTGGACGCTACGAGAGTGCTTCATTCCACCGGGCAAGGCATCGCGTTCCAGATTCCGGCAGCGTATTCGGCAATCGTACGATCGCTGGAAAACTTGCCTGACCCGGCCACGTTGAGAATTGCCTTACGCGACCAGGCATTCGGATCGGCATACAACTCGCCGACCTTCTGCTGGGCTTGCGCATAAGACGTCAGATCTGCGAGATGCCGGAAGTAATCACCGCGATCCAGCAGAACCTCGCGGATCGGCAGGAAGATCCCCGGTTCGTCGCGGCTGAAGTGATCGCTGAAGATCAAGTCCAACGCTGCTTTCGTCTCCGGTTCGTTTTCGTAGTACGAGCGAGGGTCGTAGAAGTAGACACTCCGACTGTCGGCGACCTCTTGAGCCGTCAGGCCGAACAGAAAGAAGTTCTCTTCGCCTGCTTCTTCAGCCATCTCGATAGTAGCCCCGTCACGCGTGCCGATGGTCAGCGCTCCATTCATCATGAACTTCATGTTGCCCGTGCCGCTCGCCTCATAACCGGCGGTAGAAATCTGCTCGGACAACTCGCTCGCGGGAATCAGCCGCTCAGCGAGCGAGACGTTGTAATTTGGAAGGAACACAACTTTGAGTTTTCCACGTGCAGCGGGATCGGCGTCGATCACTCGGCCGACGTTATTGATGAGTTTGATAATCAATTTCGCCAGGTGATACGCCGGCGCCGCCTTGCCCGCGAAGAAGAAGGTGCGCGGCGGGAACTGCTGCGCTTCAGGATCTGAGCCCGCTGCGGACCGCAGGCGGTTATAAAGCACAATGACATGCAGCGCATTCAGGAGTTGTCGTTTATACTCATGGATTCGCTTGATCTGGCTGTCGAAGATCGTATTCGGATCGACGACTTCTCCTGTCGTCGCCTTCAGCCAACTGGCGAAGCGTTCCTTTGCAGTCTGCTTCGTTCTACGGAATCGTTCACGAAACGCGGTGTCATCAGCCAGCGGCTGCAGGCGTTTCAGTTCGCTGAGGTCCGTGATCCAACGGTCTCCGATCGCTTCTGTAATCAGCGAGGATAACTCGCGATTCGCTGACAACAACCAGCGGCGCGGGGTAACACCGTTCGTTTTGCTGTTGAACCGATTGGGGAACATTTCGGCGAAGTCCTTCACCACACGAGTTCGCAGCAGGTCAGAATGGATCTGCGCCACGCCATTGGTGCTGTGAGTGCCGACGATGGCCAGGTTCGCCATTCGCACTTGTCGTTCAGCGGCTTCTTCAATGAGACTCATCCGCTGCACGCGTTCGCCATCGTCAGGGTACTGCTGGCGAACACCTTCGAGGAATCGACGATTAATCTCGTAGACGATCTCGAGCAATCGAGGGCAGACCTGTTCGAAGAGTCGGACGGGCCACTTCTCAAGAGCTTCCGGCAGGAGCGTGTGGTTGGTGTAGGCTAAGGTGCGCACGGTGAGATCCCATGCTTCACTCCAGCCGAGATGTGCTTGATCCAGCAGGATCCTCATCATCTCGGCAACCGCCATGGCTGGATGGGTGTCGTTAAGTTGAATCGCCACCTTCTCGGGCAATGCCTGCCAATTGACCTGATCATGGCCAGCGGCGACCCTGTTGGATCGACTGAAGCGGGCGATGATATCCGCCAGTGAGCAGGCGACGAGGAAGTACTCCTGCACGAAGCGTAGCGCCTGCCCGGCTTGAGTAGAGTCGTCGGGATACAGGACGCGAGTTACGGTTTCGGCCATGACTCGTTCAACAATGGCACCGACGAAGTCGCCCGTGCTGAATTCACCGAAGTCAAAGAAGTCAGGTGATGCAGCTCCCCACAGGCGCAACGTGTTGATCGTTTGGCCGCCGTACCCAACAACCGGCCGGTCGTACGGCATGCCCAGCAGCGTCGTGGGACGTCCGGGAAGTGCAGTTAACACTCCATTTTTCAGCTCGAACGAACAGCCCAGTGGAATTTGCACAACCTCACGCGGACGGTTCACCTCCCAGGGATCAGGCTGAGCGAGCCAGCGATCGGGCTTCTCAACCTGAAAACCGTTCTCGATCGTCTGCCGGAAGATGCCATATTCATATCGTAGGCCGTAGCCCATGGCCGGAATCTGCAGCGTTGCGAGCGAATCGATAAAGCAGGCGGCCAGGCGTCCTAAGCCACCGTTACCGAGTCCGGCGTCAGGCTCTGTTTCGATAACTTCCTTCCAATCCTGCCGCGGATCGGAACGGAGATCATCGCGCACATACTGTTCAACACCCAGATTGATAATGTTGTTAACCAGAGTGCGACCGATCAGAAACTCCATCGACAGGTAATATACCCGCTTGGGGTTCTCCCGGTCATGGGTTTCCTGAGTTCGCAACCAGCGTTGAGTCAGCAGATCACGCAAAGAACGGGCAACTGCTTCGAATCTCTCACGCTGATTTGCCTCTTCAGGTGAAACGAAGTGATCGAAGACCAGATGCCGGTCATAGTCCTCATTGTCCTCTCGATTCGTGAAGCGAAGTGCTCCGCATTCGTATTGTGCTAACGGTTTGGTGATCGCTGTCATGATCTGCTCCCTGTCGTGGCCTGTGCCTGCGGGATCAGGCAGGGGGTGAACTTAATCTCGAAAACAACGTTTCAAACGACCAATCTCTGCCAGAATTCTATTGAGCCCGCTCGATAATTCGTTCCAGTAATCGAGTGTGTGTTGGCTGGCAACAGTGATTCAATCACCGGTTTGTAGAAGTCATGCGGAGTCATTGTGCCGTCAAAGTCGCTGAGCAGCCTTGTTCCTTGATCTGTTTTGTTCGAAGCCGCCATGCTTGCTCATCCTTTGCTGCGTGCGAACAGCATTGCTACAGCGCGGCCGGCGACTTGGTAGGTATTACCCGTGACTTCGACAGCTTGCTCCCAGGGAACAATGTCATCCGGTGAATCGAGTGAAGTGTCAATCCAGCGTCGCAACTTGATCACTTCTCCGGTTGCAGACGTAGCCAGCGGCGGCAACTCGAACTCAAGCGGGTCCCAATAGCCGTTGAGAATGAGATGGAACAGTAACCCCTCATGACGCAGTTCACCGCAAAGCGCGATACTGCGCGAGGTGTCTCCCCAATCGGGCTGATTCAGTTTGACTCCATGCCACGATTTGTTGGCATCACGCAGCATTGTTTTGATACTGATTCGCTGGCGTTCATGTTCGATGCTGCGCAATCCGCGTCGAGCGCATAACAGACTCACGAAACGATGCAGGTCGGCATGTTCGTCGACCAGTGTCCAGTCGAACCAACTGAGTTCATTGTCCTGACAATAGGCATTGTTATTACCTGACTGAGTGCGACGAACTTCGTCTCCCATCACAAACATCGGCATACCCAACGAAAGCATTGTCGAGGCGAAGAAGTTCTTCGCCTGCCGATTCCGCAGCTTCTCGATCGCGGGATCGTCCGAAGGGCCCTCGACGCCGCAGTTCCAGCTGCGATTGTCGTCAGCTCCGTCGTGATTGCCTTCTCCGTTCGCTTCGTTGTGCTTCTGGTTGTAGGACACCAGATCATTCAGTGTGAAACCGTCGTGACACGTCACGAAGTTCACGCTTTGCTCGGCCTCGCGGTCCTCGTGCCCAAAAATCTCGGGGCTGCCGACCATGCGATCCGCAACTCGCCGCACAGCTCCGGGCTGGCTGCGAAAGAAGTCGCGAATGTCATCCCGGAACCGGCCGTTCCACTCCATCCACGCGTCGCCGATGAAAGCCCCGACTTGATACAAGCCCGCCGCGTCCCATGCTTCGGCCAGCAGCTTGGTGCCCGCCAAAGCCGGTTCCGTTTCAATGGCCCAGAGGACTGGGGGATTCGGCATGGGATTGCCAGTAGCATCTCGCGACAAGATCGACGCGAGGTCGAACCGAAAACCGTCAACGTGCATCTCGTCGACCCAGTAGCGCAGGCTATCCACGATCAGGCGGCGAACGATGGGATGATTTCCGTTGAGTGTGTTTCCGCAACCGGTGTAATTGGCGTAATACTGGCCTTCATTCTCCAGAATGTAGTAAGTTGTATTATCAATACCTCGGAAACATAGCGTAGGTCCAGCTTCGTTTCCTTCAGCGGTATGATTGAAGACAACATCCAGAATGACTTCGATCCCTGCCCGGTGGAGTGCTTTCACCATATCTCGGAACTCAGTCACTGGACCGAGCGGATCACGATTGGAGCTGAAGGCTTGATGCGGAGCGAAGAAGGAGATCGGCGCGTAGCCCCAATAGTTTATCTTTCCATGTGGTGCGTCTAACGCGTCGAATTGAAACACCGGCAGGAGTTCGACTGCCGTGATTCCGAGTTGCTTCAAGTACGGAATCTTCTCGATCAGCCCGGCATACGTGCCGCGTTTCTGGTCACTCACCCCGGAGTTTGGATGCATGGTAAAGCCGCGGACGTGCATCTCGTAGATAATGGTTCGCGAGGATGCTCGTCGCAGAGGGGCGTCACCTTCCCAATCGTAGGTTGACGGATCGACAACCACGCTCTTCATAGCCGTCCCGGTATTGTCGCCAGGTTGGCGAGCCGCGTCTCGCGAATAATTTTTGGGAACGACGACTCCTTGACCGTAGGGATCGAGCAGCACTTTTGTTCCGTCGAAACGCATTCCTTTTGACGGCTCTGGCGGGCCGAACAGGCGGTAACCGTAAAGCTGGCCCGCTTGCAGTCCCGGTATAAATGTGTGCCAATAGTGGTAGCTTCGATTATCGACTGGATCGAGGTGCACAGTTCGGGAGGGTGCGACATCGTCCTCATGATCGAAAAGCAGCAACTCGACGCCGGTTGCACTCCGCGAGAACACGCTGAAATTGACGCCGCCATCGACCACATTGGCTCCCAGCGGCGAACTTCTCCCGTTGACTTCAGCTGATGACATAAGCTGTTCGATTAGTGGCCGACGCTGCCAGCGCCGACGTCGTTATTTTCAGCAGCAAGGTCGATGCTGGCAGTATCGGCCGTGGCGTTGGCCACTTGCTACGAGCTGTTAACTAAACGTTATCGCCTTCCGTGGACGTGCTACGCCGCGAGCCGGCGGCTTGTTGCCCCCACTGCCAACCTGAGATTTCGGGCAGGTCATCACCGTATTTGGCGATGTACTGCTTGTGTTCGAGCAGCTTGTCGCGAATAGCCTGCTTGGCATAGGCGGCCCGCGCTGCAAGTTTCGGGACGCGGTCAATGACATCGTTGACCAGAGAGAATCGATCCATCTGATTCAGGACCACCATGTCGAAGGGTGTCGTGGTCGTGCCCTCTTCTTTGTAACCGCGCACATGCAGATTCTGGTGTCCGCTCCTGCGATATGTCAGTCGATGGATCAGCCACGGGTATCCGTGGAACGCGAAGATGACCGGCTTGTCCGTAGTGAACAACGCATCGAATTCGTGGTCGGGTAAGCCATGCGGATGTTCGTGCGGGGGTTGCAGTTTCATCAGGTTGACCACGTTGACCACGCGGATTTTCAAATCCGGAACATGCTTCCGGAGCAACTCGACCGCAGCCAGAGTTTCCAGCGTCGGTACGTCACCGCAGCAAGCCATGACCACATCCGGGTCGCCACCTTTGTCATTCGAGGCCCACTCCCAGATCCCGATGCCGGCTGTGCAGTGTTTGACCGCTTCGTCCATTGTCAGCCATTGCGGAGCCGGTTGCTTACCAGCCACTACCACGTTGACGTAGTTGCGGCTGCGCAAACAGTGATCTGTAACGCTTAACAATGTGTTGGCGTCCGGTGGCAGATACACCCGCACCACCTCGGCTTTCTTATTAACTACGTGGTCAATAAAACCGGGATCCTGATGT
>CAYLTY010000095.1:0-30296 GCA_964386705.1 uncultured Planctomycetaceae bacterium | reverse complement strand
CAGAATGGATACCGACTTGATAACAATAATTGCGGAGCCAACCTGAAGTTAACCGACGATTGCGGCGATTTCCGACAGTGTGTTTTCATGGTCCGTTTGCGAGAACGACATCTCGCCTTCCGGGTCCGTATCATGCCCGAGAACGTGCGGGATCTGTTTGAGAACCAGAATCACGCCAATCGCCGCGAGCAGGCCGCGAATGACGCTATAGGGAAAGAAGCCGGCAATGGATCCCATCCGGACCACTCCCAGCAGCATCTGCAGCAGTCCGGCGATGACCACTGCCAGCAGGAAGGCTTCGAACGAGTGCAGTTGACCGACCATCCCGGCAATCAGGGCCGTCAGGCCTACTGCGGGGCCGCTGACGCTCGTGTGCGACTTACTGACCAGGCCAACCAGCAGCCCTCCGACGACTCCTGAAATCAGTCCCGAAAATGGCGGAGCGTTCGACACCGCTGCGATACCGACACACAGGGGCGTCGCTACCAGGCAGACAACAACACCTGCCATAAGGTCGCTGGAAAGCGTTTTTCGAGAGAGAACTTGCGTATCTGACATGTAACCTCGTCACTCAGTTTGAGAGCCAAAAGCCGCAGCGTGAGTACGTTTCTTAAGAAACGTCCAGTTGGTCAATGGGAACAGTTGTTTTAATTTTCTGAATTCGCAAATCCCTCGAACTTGGCTACCGCACGATCAAAAAACAACAACGCGGCTCCTGTGTCCGAGATCAGCCGTTTGGCTGTATCCCCGGATCGCAGGAGCCGCGTTGTTCGATCAAGTACGTTGCTGGAGCTATTTGTCGCGTTGCTTACGCATCAATGCGAGCACAGCGTTGTCGAGTTCTTTCAGGCCCTCGTCCGGCTTCACGGCGTAGTTGCCGACGTTGTAGTGCGTGATTTTTCCGTCCGGCCCAATCACCACCCACACGGGCAGCTTGGCGTTCAGACTGCGCGGATCGCCAAAACTCTTGAGGGCGGCTCCCGAATCCGTCGCGATCGGGTAGCTCAGATTCATGAAGTCACGGAGCTTGCGGACCGAGCGAAGAGCAGGGGATGCAGCCTCCGGCGTTGCGAATCCCTCGTTGATGGCGATACCGACCACGTCGACGTCGTACTTCATCCGACGCTGATAGATGTAGTCCAGATAGCCAACCTGGCCGTAGGGCTCTTCCAGTGGCTCGCCTTTGTAGTCCCAGAAGTGCAAGACAGTGATGCGTCCGGCCTGAGACTTGTTGTCGATGGTTTTCTGATTCAGCGTCTTCAGGGAGAACGCCGGCGCGGGCTGGCCGATCAGCTTTTTGGCTAGGCTGGCAATGTCGTTCGAGCGTTGAGACTGAGCTGCGATGTCTCGGGAGATGGCTACAGCCAGGCTGTTAATCGGTGTGCCTTCAGATTCTTTCAGCAGCTTTGGCAGGGCCGCCTTGGTGGCTGCGATCTGGCCATCAGCCAGTTCCGCTTTGGTTTCACCGGCGGCGCGTTTCAGTTCTGACTGCAGATCGACCAGGGTCTGAATCGGTGCCATCACGCCGTCCAGGGCCTTGTCGTTGAGTGGCTTAACGGACGTCAGTTCAACCTTCAGCTGATACTCGTCGCCGCGGCCCATGAAGATGCGTTTCTGGGCCGATACCACAAGCGAGCCGTCGGCTTCCACGAACAGCGACTCGCGACGTCCGAAGTTGTCGGTGGCTTCTACTCGCCAGCAGTCACGTTTGTTGACTGCTTCCTTCTTGCGGACTTCGTAGTTGAATTTGCCCGAGGTCCAGGTCGCGTCGGCTTTCACTTTGCCAGCATGTTCAAAGAGAGGTTGAGGCAGTTCGACAGGCGTGTTGCTGCCGTCGTGGTTCTGCAGCACATGCAGCGGACGACCATCGGTGCGTTTGTTGTTGGCATCCAGCAGCAGGCGGCCGTAACGCTCGGGCCACGCCCAGTTGCCGCCGCCTTGCTCGTTAAGAATGTAGAAGCAGGAGCGTCCGCCTTCCGCCGGCCGCACGACTGCGTAGGCGTCAAACTGCTTGGCAACCGTCGAACCGCCTTGACGAGAGACCTGCGTCAACGTGCCCGTGTATTGCAGTTCCACGGCAGGATGGCCGGCCAAAGAGCCTTCCGGGGCCGCGCCCACCAAGGCCCATAAGATTCCACATGTCGACAGAAGACTCACGCCGCTCTCCTTTGTTTGGCTTCGTGGAATTGTTCATGACGTTGCCAGCCGCGTCGTGTCTGCGATGAGCGTTGAGTGCGGCCGGCAAGAGATGTCGCAGAGGGGGATTTGCCCTGCTAGTCCGGCATCGTTGTGCAGGTTGGCCGCGCCTACAAGCGCGAGCCTTGTTGACACCCCAACTTCGCAAGCCGTAACTTGCATGGAAAGGTTTTCCGATTATCGGAGTTACGACGCATGACAACCTGGAAACGCACGACGCTTTGTTGTCTCAGCACCCTGCTCGCCGGATTGGCGCCGGTCCTGGTGACCGCTCAAGACAACGCCAAGCCGGTCGTGATCCAGCGGCGCCAGATCAGCCTGACGCCCGCCGAGGCTTATCGGGTTCCGTTGCGACTGGAGCCGATTCGCAGCGTCACGATCTATGCGCCCTTTGACGCCACGGTGAAGTCTGTCGTCGAGAAACTGGAGGGCAGGGCGGTCGACCAGCAATTCGAATTGCTGCGGCTCGATAATCAGCGAGTCGATCTCGCGGCGAAGCGGGCCATTGCAGGTAAGACTGTCGCTGAGCAGGAGATGCGGATCGCCCGCGCAAATAGCAACGCGGACAACCTGAAATACGCGGAAGCCAAGCTGGCGTTTGCCGACGCCGAAGTCGCGCTGGCGATTCTCGACCAGAGTGCAGCCAGCGTTCGAGCCCCCTACGCGGGCAATGTGATGCGCGTACTGGTGCAGGAAGGACAGCAGGTCCGAGCGGGTGAACCGCTGCTGACCTTCGGAGATGTGAAAAAGCTGAAGTGTCGTCTGCCCGTCGATCGCGAGGTCGTCAAAGTCGGGGCGACGATCGATCTCATGGTGGAAGCTCAAACCGTGAAAGCGACCGTTGAGACTGTGACGGTTCTGGATGCTGAGCATGACAAGCAGCGGGAACTAGCGGTCTCGGCCGCCACCGCCGTGGCAATCATTGACAACAACTTCGGCGAGTGGCACCCCGGGCAAGTGGTCTATGGGCCGCTTTCACCGACGGGGCCGGTCGCCAGCGTACCGCTGACCAGCCTCAAGACTGGCCAGTCGGGTGATCGAGTGCTGCCAGTGTTGCGCGAGGGCCTGGTGCGTCTGATTCCCATAACGCTGCACGGCCAGGTCGGCAAAACGTCGGTGCACGTCAGCGGGCAATTCACGGAACGGGATGAGTTCGTCATCTCTTCCAGCACGGATCTGGCCGACGGAATGGCGGTGCGTCCGGCGGGAGCTGGAGTCGTGGCCGCGGCGAAATCCGGTTCGGGGCCAGCGGCTGGAGCGCAACCGGGCGCGAACCAGAAGCCTGATGTGCCGAATGCCCCCAAAAAGCCTGGCGCCGCAGGGTTCTAACTCAATTTCATCGAGGAGTTTTCTCATGGCAGATGCACCTGGGAAGCCCGAGCAAGATAAAAACAAGATCGACGACTACCTCATCATTAGCACCGTCGCGAGCGGCAAGCTGACGAAGATTCTGGAGGTCATGCATGAGCAGACGAATCAGAAGTTTGCGATGAAGCTTCTGTTGTCTGAGGCCATGGACAATCAGGACGAGAAAGACCTTCTTAAGCACGAGGCTAAGGTCGCGCAAGGCCTTGAGCATCCAATTCTTATCCGCTGTCACGGCTCGGTGATGCGGAAGACGGAGTGCTACATCCTGCTGGATCTCTTCAAGGCGATGAACGTCAAACAGTTCATCAAGGCGGATATCAAAGGTGTGCACATCCGGTTTCGTAAGCTTGTGGAGGACGTCTGCAACGGCTTGGGTCACATGCACGACAAAGGCTGGGTCCATAAGGACTTGAAGCCGGACAACATTCTGCTGAGCCGTTCGAACGAAGTCCGCATCATCGACTTCTCGCTGGCGGTGAAGAAGGCCTCGGGGCTATCGGCCATGTTCGGCAATAGGGGCGTGATCCGCGGGACCCGCAGCTATCTGGCTCCTGAGACCATCAAGAAAGAGGCTTCAACGCCCGCAACGGACATCTACAGCCTCGGTGTGACGCTTTACGAATGCCTCGCGGGCACCCTGCCGTTCAAGTCGGACAATCCACAAGATCTTTTGAAGAAACATCTTGCGACCATTCCGACGCCGCCTTCGTTCTACAACCACAATGTGTCGCCGGAGATGGATCGGATCATTCTGAAGATGATGGCCAAGAAGCCCAAGGACCGCTACCAGACCTGTGGCGAGTTGGCAGCCGATTTCCGGAACGTGCAGCCGTTTAAAGAAGAGGTCACGGAGACGGCTCCAGCGACCGCCGAGCAGCAGGTGCAAGCGAATTCGGACGAGATCCAGGAACTGTTCAACTCGCGCCTCGACAGTCGCAGCGACGCCCGGTTGCGATCACTGATCCAGGGCAATCCGGAAATGATGGCCCGCTACGCAGCGGACAAGAAACGGCGAGAAGAAGCCAAGGTCGCCAAGCAGAAGCAGTTGGAAGAACTTGCCAAACGCGACGACTTGAAGAAGAGGGCGGATAGATCCATTTCGAAGATCGCCTCTGATGCCGCCGATGTAGCGGCTGGGCGACCCTCTGCTCCTGCTTCAGTTCCGGTCGCCCCCGCGCCGATGGTTGCGGGCATGCCGCAGCAGATGCCGGGCATGATGCATCCCGGCATGATGCCCCCCGGGTACCCCATGCCTCAGATGCCGCAAATGATGCCAGGTTATGGATTTCCGCCGGGTATGCAGCCGGGAATGCCGATGCAACCGGGCATGCCCATGCAGCCCGGGATGCCGCCGATGGGAATGCCAGGGTATCCGCAACAAATGCCGCCCGGGCAGATGGGCTATCCACCCGGCATGATGCCACCGCCGCAGATGATGCCGCCCGGTTATCCCCAGCAGTTGCCACCGGGAGCGGTCCGCCCCGGTCAGCCGCCGGTTCCACCGCAACAGGCGCCTCGTCCGGCGGCAGCTCGGCCAGCGCCGCCGAAACCGCAGCCCAAGCCCGAGGACCCGAACCTGGATTTCATGACGGACTTGCCTGAAGTCACGTAGGCGACAGAGTTTGAAACACACGTCCGCTTCGTCGATCAAAGGGGGCCGCGCGCAAACTTCGGTAGTCGGCGGACGAATTTCCGGCAAGAATACTGCCGCTACGATCCTGAGACTTCGCCCCATCCGAGAACTTCGGTTCGGCGGCAGAGTTTTCGGGACCGATATCTTCCGAAAAACCGAGAGAGTTATCGTCGTATGGCCAAGTCCGACCAGCCACGCAAGAAGAAGCCCGCAACGCCGCCATTGCCGTTCGAAAAGGAAATCTTCGAACTGGAAACCCAGCTTGCCCAACTGGAAACTCAGCTCGACCCAACTCAGACCGCTCAGGAAGCGATTCGCAACCTGCGTGTGGAGATCATGCGCAAGCGCCGAGAGGTCTTTGAGATGCTTGACGCTTGGGAAATCGTTCAGGTCGCGCGGCATCCGGAACGGCCGCAGACGCTGGATTACCTGGAGCTGGTCTTCGACGAGTTCGTGGAACTGCACGGCGATCGCGCTTTCCGGGACGATCCTGCGATCCTGTCCGGCTTTGGAAAACTCGACGATGAGAAAGTTCTCTTCGTCGGTCAGCACAAAGGCCGTGATCTGCAGGAACGCACGGAGCACAATTACGGCATGGCTCATCCCGAGGGTTACCGCAAGGCCTTACAGAAAATGGAAATGGCTGCGCGGTTCGGTCTGCCCATCATTTGCTTCATTGATACTCCCGGCGCTTATCCGGGTGTTGGTGCTGAGGAGCGCGGTCAGGCTTACTCAATCGCATACAGCCTGCGTGAGATGAGTCGCCTCAACACTCCGATCATCTGTGTCGTGATCGGCGAGGGTGGTTCCGGCGGCGCTTTGGGAATTGGTCTCGGCGATCACATCTGCATGCTGCAGTTCTCATACTACTCGGTGATCAGTCCCGAGGGTTGTGCCGGCATTCTCTGGAAGCACGTCCGTCATCGCGACGAAGCCGCCCGCGCGCTGCGGTTCACATCAAAAGATTTGCTCAGCTTCGGCGTGGTTGATGAAGTCATCTCCGAGCCGCTGGGTGGCGCTCATCGCGACCATCGCCAAATGGCCGCGAATCTCAAGGCGTCTTTGATTCGAAACATTCGAATGCTGCGTGCGGTGCCAAAGGGTGAGATCGCCAACCGTCGCTACAACCGCCTGCGCAGCATCGGCGTTTTCGCCGAGTAATCAGCCTGAAAGCTCTCCAAAGACTTAAAAAGAAGCCTTTATCCAATCGATGCACAACGTCCGATAATGTCTGTTATGTTGTGATAACCGAACGCAAAGCTATTGGCTAATCGGCTTTGGCGTCAAGCCTTCTCCACAGGTTTTGCACATGACGCCCGCTATTCGCCGCTTTGTTTGATGCGCCATCGCACGTTCAGGTAAGTTGCTGATGGTCGGACTATCAAACATCCCGGGTCAAACAATGGATGCTCGTAGCTGCGTCGAGAGAATGATTGCCTTATTCAAGCTCTTCGGATGGATGTGCCTCGCGATGTCGCTGGTGATCATCCTGGCCGGCATGTTTGGCTTTGAAGCACCGCCCATCAACAACGTACCTGCGGTCGGTCCGAACTCGGCTCAAGTGTTGATGTTCCTGATAGCGGTCGCGATCGGCCTGCATTCAGTCGTCTGGTGGGGCCTTGCTGGATTATGCACATTGGCTTTGGACTGCGAAGAGCACCTAAGAACGATCAAACTTCAAAGCCTTGCGCGAAAGATGGGTTAAGCGTCAGTGTGCTTCGTAAACCCGCGTGTGAGCGGGCAAGGTCGACAACGCGACTTTCTGCGTCGGAGAAAAGAATGGACGTTACTAGTTGGCAGAGTGCTGGCTGGGCCCTGTTGGGTAGCCTAGCCGGAGCTGTCGGAACCGGCATTGTGGTTTGGGCTAGAGAAGAGGGAAGGCAAATCTGCTTCGATGTAAAGAACCTGAGGTTTGGTCCGAGTTTTAGTTTCAGCCATTTTATGGGTGGAAATATCCCATCTGACGACCTGGTCTCGCTGTCATGTGAAATTCAATTCTTCAGCAACAAAACACAAAAGACCGGGCTGCATGACTTTTGTCTGGAGTTCTGCCGAACGACATATATAGGGGCCGTTTCCGAACTGACTATCAGTGGAGACAGCATTTATCGCGAATATCTGAGCAATGACATGTCAACATTGAAGCGGATCGAACTGCCTTCAAGGGAGTTTGTGGCGTTCAGCATCTACACAGAACTTGGTCGATCGACATGGCAAGCATTGAAGATGTGTGATTCCGTTCGATTGGTCGCGCGTACTCCTGAAGGAAAAACAAAGCGTTTCAAAATTGGACGGAGCTATTTCCCCCAGATGCCACCAGAAGGAATCCGAGGGGCGGACTACATGGCTGTTTCGCTTGAATCAGACATTGAATACGAGACCAGACTTCCAGCGTTCGTAATTAAGACCACTAGGTGGGTTAAGGCATCGGAGCGGCACCGGTATGCGAAACCAAATGATTGTCGATACTGGAGCGGTAGCGATTGGGTTCAGCACGCCTCATCAGCCATGACTTACAGGACTCCAGAAGAAGCACGGCAAGAAGCTGCTAATCTGAAGATATGAAATCTTGTCCCCGCAGAGTGGCTGCCTTTGGCTGAGGGAGCCTAGAGCCTGTCATGGACTTAACTTGTGGAATGACCTTAGCTTAGCGGCATGAACCAGACACGGAAGTCGTATCCCAGCGATGTTTCTGACGAAGAATGGGCCTTCGTCGCTCCCTATTTGGCGCTCATTCGTGAGGACGCTCCGCAGCGCGAGTACTCGTTGCGAGACGTGTTTGATGCGATGCGATGGCTGGTGAAAACGGGAGCTCAATGGCGTTATATGCCCGGTGATTTTCCACCGTGGGCCGCAGTGTATCAACAAGTCAGACGCTGGGTTGATGCGAAAGCATTTGAAGCCATGACGCACGATCTGCGTGAACTTTTGCGACTGGCTGAGCAGCGGAATGCTCAGCCTTCCGCAGTCATTCTGGATGGACGCACGCTGCAATCGACACCTGAAAGTGGGGCTCGAGCCGGGTATGACGGCCACAAAAAGAAGAAGGGGTCGAAGGTGCACATGGCGGTTGATACGCTGGGAAATCTACTGGCGTTGCACGTCACACCGGCGAACGAACAGGAACGCGATCAAGTAGCAAAACTGGCCGAGGCGGTGCAAGACGTGACTGGCAAAACGGTCTCGCTGGCTTATGTCGATCAAGGTTATACCGGCGAGCAACCCGCAGCGGATGCTGCCGCGCACAAGATCCAATTGGAAGTGATCAAACACTCCGAGGCGAAGAAGGGTTTTATACTCCTGCCGCGCCGTTGGGTTGTGGAGCGTTCTTTCGGCTGGATGGCCCGCTTCCGCCGCTTGGCTCGCGACTACGAACGTCTGGCTGAAGTTCTCGCCGCCTGGCACTGGGTGGCTTTCGTGTTTCTACTACTCCACAGAGTTGTGCTTAACGCCGCGCTGAGTTCATAACAGGCTCTAGGAACAACTGCGTTCAATCAAAAATTACATCTTTTAAAGATGCCTCTCAATACGCCTACGGTGCCTGGGTTTGGCGCGGCACGCCAAGAATCTGGTGTAACATCGACTTATACGAAAAGAGAATGTGGGTGGATGCTGTGGCGTTCTGTTGTAATGAATCCAGCACCCAAACCACTGCCTGCAGGTCGGGGTTTTTGTTCAAGCAGCGAAACGAGCCCTTCGTGGCGAATTCGTAGGTGTTTGTTGAAGGATCCCACAGTTTGGCATCCGAGCTGATGGCTCTGAAGATCACATACTTACCTGCAACATGAATGCAGTGCGGACGACGGTTCAACGGAATATTGCTGTTAGTGGTATAGAACGCGTCAAGGTGACGGGCCAGCGTGGCCTCTGCAACTCCGTCAGATGCATAAATGATCTTGTAAGGCCATTCATCATAGTTTGGCACGTTAACCATCGGGCTAACGCGATCCCCCAATGGTTCTGTGGGTGGAATGCTTGCTAGCCCTGTAAGTGCATTCTCAAGTTCCCTCTTGTCAAGAAAACTCTTTATGGACGCAACGGCTAGCGTTCCCTCTACTGGTGCGAATGATTTTCCTGAACCGTCGCTGTTGTAGAAGTTAAACCTTGGAGTCGTGTCTGTCGTAACGATTACATCTAACTGTGAAGACTCTGATCCGTCTCCGCCAAACAAGAAACCGCCAAAAAAAACATTGCATTTTGACGGTGCGTGGAGTCTGAGAAACTCCATGTATATTTTTTCTCTACACATTCCTATGTCAGTAGTGTTTGGGAAAATCGATGCCGGCTTGGCTTCTCCGCGAAGGACTGCCGCCACTTCTACATAATAGTTTCGCATCCGGTCTATGAATGGCGCAGGCAATTCGGCGTTCCTGAGTCTATGGGTGGTAAGAATGCTTGGAGTGTGGTGTACCCACTTTCTGAAGCAGTTTAAAGCACAAGCGTTCGGCTTTCCGATCGCGCTAAACATCCCATGTTAATGCTCCGCAGGGGTCTCAACCGAGGACGAGCCCGCCTCAGAATCTCTGGCGATATCACGCGTGTTGCTGGCCGCTTTCTCGCCCCCTGCATCTACGGAACCAGCTCCGACAGCAGGGTGATCGGAGCTGGTCCTTCCGAATCCGGGGGCGAGAAAGCTAGTTGAAGGTGAGGAACTCACCGTCTCCGGATCTTCAACCGGCGAAGGCCCAGCAATGCCCGACAGCGAAGGTCCGCCGACACGCTGCACTCTCAGCCAGACTTCAAGCACATTGGCCGCACAGCGACGCTTACGACCGAACGAGAGCCCCTGCCCCGTTTCAATGCCCAAGCTGGCCTCGCGGTAACTTCCCACCAAGTAGACACCGGCTCGAAGTTGGAGGCATGGTCAGGAAGCTACGCACATAACATCCACGCGCAACCTGGCTGATTGAATAACGCAGATCATCAGCCACGACCCAGCGTAGATGGGCCATCTAGCGTTTCGGCTCAGGCGCGATTCCAGCATAGGGATACGTCGAAACCGTGTCCCAGGCGAGCTTCTGCAGAATGGCATGCTGAGCATCATCAACTCCACGTTCAGCGAGCTTCAAGCCGACTGGACTGCGGCGATAGATGGCGGCGTAGTTGCAATAGGACGTCAGCACCATCACATGCCCCTGCCCGTGGCCGATGGCGTCGCGAAACAGCTTTGATTGAGTCGTCACGCCCGGAAACTTGCCATCCACAATCATGGCCCGCAGTTTCACGACCGAGTCGCCGACGGGCACGATGTAAAGCACCCGCTTGTTGTGCTGGCGATTGAGATCATCGACCTGCGTTTCCAACTTCTTACGCCACTCATCGACCGCAGCCTGCAGGTCAGCAATCTTCATGTTGTCGCGGTCCGCGTTATCCCGAATCCGTTGAGCGGGTGCCGGCACGTCGAACGGATACCACGATCCCTGCACCAGCAGTCGCAGATTCGGATTGTGCTTCAGCCCCAGCTCCGTGAACTTCGTGATACCGTCATCAGGTATCGCTACGTGAGCGGCCATCGTGAAAACATCCACCTCACCGCTCGCCAGTGCCCGCTTGGCGTCGTTCTTGTCGTCAGCCAAATCCCAGTGCTGAATCACTCGCGAGCCGCCAATCCCCTGCCTCCCGACCAGCTTGTGCCCCTGAATATCCGCCGATTTCACCAGTTGCTCAATGTGCGGCGCCACAAACATGTGGAAGCTGTGCCCGGTGTAAAACACCCGCTGCCCCGCCGGAGTCCTGGCATCTTCAGCAAACGCACTGCCGGACCAGACAAATGCCAACAGGGCGATGCAGCGCACTAAGGCGGCTCGACGACGCGCATCAAATTTCGCAGTGAGTTGCATGGTCTCAGGCTTTCTCTTGAAGTTGATCCAGCATCGCCAGGACTTTCAGCATCGTTGCTGGCCGAGTCATGGGATCTGGATTCAGGCACGAGATGCAGATTCGGCAGAGTTGTTCGATATCAAAACCCGGTGCCATTTGAAGCAAGCCGGATGCACAACGCGAGCGACACGTGGCTACCAATGTATCCAAGCGGCAATTCGTTCGCGGAGTTTCACCGGTCAGTAACACGTAAAGAACGGCACCCCAACTATAGATGTCTGCTTGCGGACCAATCTTTCCTGAAGAGCCCTCAAGTTGCTCGGGAGCCATGAAGGCGAGCGTTCCTCCATCAGTCGATCGCTTCGCATGGACCGCCAAACGCCGCGCGAATCCGAAGTCTGTCAGCACCACTCGCCCATCGGAGGCCAGCAGTAGATTGCTGGGCTTCAAATCACAGTGAATCAGGCCTGATTCATGAGCATGCTGCACAGCTCGAGCGGCATCAGTCATCCATCTCACTATGTCCGCCACGACCAACGGGCGTGAATCAGTGCGGCTGCGATTCAACACAACTTGCAGGTCGCAACCGTCAATCCATTCAAGGGCGATGAAATAGCCACCGTGAAGCGCCTTACCCAAGCCGTACACTGTGGCGATGTTCGGATGCCGGAGGTCTGCGACGAGAACGGCTTCTTCACAGAAGCGTTCAACCCGTTCGGGATAGCTTTGATGTTCGCGCCGCAGGTATTTGACGGCCACTTCCCGAGCTCTGCTTTTCCACCAGGCGCGATAAACCTTACCCGTTAACCCGTCACCAATGTGTTGCTTCAAATCGAAATCGGCATAATTGAGCGTAGCAACGGCATTGAATCTCTGCGCAGAACTGGAGTTGCCTGATGGAGACCGCGTAGCGGGCTCGGTGTCGGGAAGTTGCTTCAGCATGATCTCGCGCACGCGAGCCAACGTGCGGCGGACGGTGCGTTCCGATTGACCCAACTGAGCCGCGATGTTCTCCAGCAGTTCGCCCTGCAACCGCAGTTCCAGCGCCCGACGCTCAGTTTCACTGAGTTGTCGCATGACGAATTCAAGTTCATCAGCGACAGCGGCCGCTTCATCCGGGGAAGGCTCGGGCGATGTGAGGTCATTCGCATCAGAAAGTCGTTCTTCAACGGAGACGGCTCTCTTGGCCGCTTTGTGGCGTACGATTTGATGCGACAGCTTGTGGAGCGCCATCCGCGCCAGCAACCGCCACAGATCGCCGCTGGACGTGATTTCAAATTGGCCTGCGGAAGCTCGTACAAAAAAGCTGCGATACGTGGATTGGGCTACATCATCGGCGTCGACACGCGACTGCAACCGAGCGCTGAGCCTCGCTCGAACCAGAGCCGTCAAGCGGTCGAAATACCGGTCGAACAGCGTTTCAGCCGCTCGTTCGTCCCCTTTTCGAAAACACGCCACTAGCCAAGCCGACTCAAGGCGTGCGTCGCTGTTCGATAAAGGTGAGGACTGGAATTCAGACGTCACGCGTGTGTTCCATGATAATTTCCGGATTTCGTGTCCGGTCGGTGCCTGCGAACCGCATTTGGGTTGGACGAGTTCCACTTGAGGAATGCGAACCACTTAGTTGCGGAAAGGTACAATCATGGCGTTTGTTGTGACGGAACCCTGCTTCGGATGCAAAAACACCGCTTGTGTTGGGGTTTGTCCTTGCGATTGCTTTCACGAGGGTGCCGAGATGTTGTTCATCGACCCCACCCCATGTATCGACTGCGGAGCCTGCATGGCCGAATGCCCCACCAGCGCGATCTTTCCCGAAGACGACGTCCCCACCGAGTGGCGCGACTACATCGCTCTCAACGCAGAGATGTCAGCCACTTGCCCGTCGATTACTCAGGGCAAGGAGCCGCTCAGTCAAAAGTGAAGCTGCGGGTCGTGTCCGTTTTACGCAAGAGCTGGTGGCTCTATCGCGAAGTAGCAACAGCCTCGATCCAGCGAGTCAGGATTGTTTCGGCTGACGAGTTGTCGACTTTCGGACGATCGATCAAATGGAGGTCCTGGGCTTTCACCAGGCGCCGGACTAGTTCGTCGCGGGGCGATGATTCCTCGGGCATGACAACCGACGGATGCACCACCACGCAATCCCATTCGGCCTGCCCAAAACTCAGTGACCAGTTCATGGTCCAGGAGTACGACCGGACGAACTCTTCGTCAGCATCTGCTTTGGCAGATCGAGGCACGGCCAGAAGAACCAGATTGGGCTTCAGCGCGCGAACCGTCTTATTCGCGGCAACTTCGATCTCGCGCAGGGTGAGCTCACCGGTCGGCCATGAAACGACTTCGATCGTCGCTGTGGGACGCCGCTGCTTGAGAATCGGGGCGATGAGCGTGTCAAACGGCGGCATCGCGAGCACCTTGACGGGTTTGTTGTCCTTGAGCAGCGACAACGTCTTCGCCAGCGCAGTCGGCGGCGGTGGAACATCGGCGAGCGACACCGATCGCCCTGTGATGGTGCGACACAGTTCTTCGGCCATCAGCTTGTGGCCGTCCATGTTGGGATGGATCTCGTCGCTGAGAGTCAGTCGCCATGACCAGGCGTCTTTCTGGCGGAATGCCTCGCCGCTCGCGAACTGATCGCAAACCGGAACATTCAGATCGCGACCGGCAGCGCGAATGATGTCGCAATAACGCATCAACTTCTCAATCGGTCGGCCACCGGTCGTGATGACCGTATTCGGAGTGCACAACACGACCGCAGTCTTCGCTTCACGGGAACGGGCAACCAGTGTGTCGAGGTTCTTGCGGAACTGTTCCTCAGACACGCGAGTCATGTCGTTCAGACCAAAGCTGATCGTCACCAAATCCGGCTTCTTCGCGAGCACGTCCCGATCCAGCCGAGCCAGACCCTCGGTTGTCGAATGACCGCTGATGCCCGCGTTGATCACCTTAACCTGAGAGCTCGGCAAGGCTTTACGGGTCGCAAGCTCCAGCATCTCCGGATACGCCCGATAGCCCCCGGTGTGATAGTAGACTCCGGTGACGCTGTCGCCGAGACAAACGATCGTCGTGGGTCGCTCCACCAGATTGATGATCGCGGGAGCGTCTTTGGCAGGCAGCTTCTCATCAGCTCGCACCGCGACCGCTCCGAAGAACAAGCAGAGCAACCACAACGCGGCACATTGAGTGCGAAGTTGGAACATGGCTCTCGCAGCCTCTCTCGGTTCGAGTTAAGCGATTTGTGTCGCAGCAACCGAACGAGACGTTCTCCGGTAATGCCGCAGGGTGCAACATTACCGGAGACTTGTTCCCACAACTGGCGACTAAGCCAGCGTGAACTCAGGCAGCTTGATGGGCGTGCCGCCTTGCAGAGCGGACTCGTGGGCCAGGATACCGACGCAGGTCCAGTTGGCGCTGAGCGTGGCGTTTGGCCACGGGTCGCGGTTGTCGCGGAGGGCGCTGACGAACTCGTTGACAAGGTGTGGGTGAGAACCGCCGTGGCCGCCGCCCTGGATGAAGCTGAGGTGCTCGGTGTCGTGAATCTCGGATGGCAGAGTGAACTTGCGAATTGGCTCGGGCAGCAAATGCGCGAAGTCGGGGACTGTCACCTTCGAGGCGATTTCCGGCTCAGGAAGCTTCGCGGTGTGGATGACGTGAGGTTCGTGTTCGATCAGCGTCCACTCGAATGATTTCTTCGTGCCGTAGACATCGAAGCTTTCGCGGTACTGACGGGCCACATCGTACAGGCACCGCCAGATGTGAGCGGTCACGTCGCTGTCCTTCACCTTGATGTGGCAAGACTCGACAGCGAACTTGTTGCCACTCTTCTGGGCGATGTCGTCACGAACCGTGCCCGAACCAAAGCAGCTCACAGTTTCAGCACGGCCGTCGAGCAACCCCAGGCACGGACTGACGACGTGCGTCGCATAGTGCATGGGGATCATCTTCTCCCAGTAGGACGGCCAACCGTCCATGTCCTGCGGGTGCGAAGCCGCCACGTGCTGGATCTTGCCGAGTTCACCCTTCTTGTACATGTCTTTGATGAAGAGAAATTCGCGGCTGTAGACGACGGTTTCGGCCATCATGTACTTGAGGCCGGTGGCCTTCACGAGTTCGCAGATTTTGCGGCAGTCTTCGACGTTCGTCGCCATCGGGACCGTACACATGACGTGCTTGCCGGCCTTCAGAGCCTCCATCGACATCCAGGCGTGCTCGGAGATCGGGCTGTTGATGTGCACGAAGTCGACCTTGGGGTCCTTCAGCACATCAGCGTAGTCTGTGTAACGAGTTCCGATCCCAAATTGATCGCCCACCTTGTCGAGCTTCACCTTGTCCCGTTGACAGATCGCATGCACGTTCGCGTCGGGCAATGCCTGATAGATCGGAATGAACTCCGAGCCGAAACCCAGACCCACCATCGCAACATTGACCGGCTTACCCATCACGAGCTCCTCGGGGAAAAAGGTGAGGCTCCGCGACCGGAGCCATCTGATGAACTTGGAACGCCTGTTAGGCCATCGTCGCAAAAGCTAACGCGACCTTCCATCAGACGGCTTGTGTGGATCGGACATTTTCTGTTGAGGATCGGCCCAAGGTGTTCGTTGAAGAATGCTGGAGGTCTCTCCACTCAATGTTTTCTTCGCGGCTCCGCGCCTTCGCGTGAAATGTACCAAACTACGAATTGGGGGAGATTCCCACGCGGGGGCGCGGAGTCGCGAACAAGACAATCCGGCTCACGTTGCGAGCTCATTCAAGAGTCTTGGGTGAATCTGCGCGAGTTGCCGCATTAACCCAGCAACTCGCTGCGGACCTCCCCTGCCCCGGCAATTGGGACGGGGCGACCAAGCCGGTCGGGCATCGTAGTGTGCGGGTTGATGCCCAGCAGATGGAAGGATGTCGCGAGGACATCTTTCGGCGAAATCGGAGTGCTGACGACGTCGCCGCCAGTTGGGTCGGTCTTGCCAACCACCTTACCTCGCGCGATTCCCCCACCGGCCATGACGGCGGAATAGGCTCGCGACCAGTGATGACGGGCAGCACCTTTCGGCTTGGAATCAATCTGGGGCGTGCGACCATGCTCGCTCAGCACGAGCACTTGCGTTTCGTCGAGCAGCCCACGTTCTTCAAGATCTCGAATCAACGCCCCGAATGTCTGATCGAAGACTGGTAACAGGTACTCTTTCAATCGCGGATAGTGATTGGCGTGAGTGTCCCAGCAACTGCCACCGAAGATCTCGACAGGATCCCAAAACACCGAAACGAATCGCGAACCCGCTTCCACCAGTCGCCTCGCCGCCAAGCACGATTGGCCGAACAAGGTCATGCCGTAGCGTTCGCGGAGCGCCGTTGGCTCAGCTTGAACATCCAGCGCATCCCGGACCTTATTGCCGCTCAACAACGAGTAAGCCGTCTGCTGGTGAGCGGTGAAAGTATCAATGTGCCGATGCCGCTCGAGCCATTCACGCGACTCGTCAAACTGCCGCACGAGCACTCGCCGCATGTCGAGACGACTCGGATGCATGCCATCCAGGAGGTTAGTCTCCGCCAGACGGAATTTTCCGTCGGGTGTCGTTCCGGCGAAGTGGTCCAGAACTTCTTTCGTCTGACCGTCGCTGAGCTTCGGAACGATCTTCGTTCCCACACCATCAAAGTCGGTCCAGACCGGATCAAACTGACTCCCCAAGAATGCCGCATAAGGACCAGCCAACGGTGGATAGTCTTTCGCTCGACCACCCATCACCCACGGCAAGGCGACGTTCCGAGGCACCGCCAGCGGTTCTGGCCGACCGGAACGAGGCCGTTCCATGTAATCGACGACAGAACCAATGAACGGCCAGTGCTGCGAATCTCGCGGCTTGGCTTCGATGTCCGGTGAGTAGGTCGGCATGCCGGTCAACGCATAGGCCACTCCATGCAGCGCGTATGGATGAGTCATGGACCGGACGACGGTCAGCTTGTCCATGATCTGCGATGTGTGTGGCAACCCCTCGCAAATGCTGATTCCCGGAACATTCGAAGCGATGGCTTTCATCTCGCCCTGAATCTCGACGGGCGCTTCCGGCTTTGGATCGAACGTCTCATGCTGCGGCGGCGAGCCAAACAGGAACAACAGGACCGTAGACTTGGCGCGGCCAAAGTGCGGCAGCGTCGAGGCGGGACTCTCCTCGGCGGAGGCCGTCTGCCAGTTCAAGACATCGCTCAGACCGAATCCGCTCGTTCCGGCTCCCAGAGACGCAATGCCACCCACGCGCAACAGGTCGCGCCGAGTCAGACCATCGCAGAGATGTTTCTTCGAGCCCAGCAGATTGAACACGTCTCACCTGGTGAATTGAGGGCGAGCGCCGTCGAGCGGTGGCCCAGCATGACAGGCGGAGCGGGATTCAGCGAGTTGAACTCGTGAAATCCGCCGGTCGAACCGGATGAAAGTCCGCCAGGACGCTCAAGAGTTGGCTTGCCGGGCAGGATTCTTGAGATGTTCTCCGCAGACAGGCCGCTTCCCGACTTCGCGCCGCCGTACCTGACTTGTCAACATATGGACCTCATGGATGACGTCGCGCTTGTTTCGTCACGATGAGCTTTTTCCGTTCAAGGGGCAGGGTATGTTGCGTGGGTTCTGCGTTTGTATGGTGACCTTGTTCGCGTTCGCCGCGAGCCGTCCTCTCTGTGCGCAAGACCACACGAATTCGCTCGGCATGAAGCTGGCCAAAATTCCAGCAGGCGAATTTGAGATGGGCGGGCACGAGTCGAAAGACAACCTGCAGAAGGGATTCCCCAACTACGAACCCCGCCGCATCCAGGAACTCGTCGACGAATACCCCTTGCACAAGGTGCGGATCACCAAGCCTTACTATATGGGCAAACACGAAGTCACTGTGGGCCAGTTCAAGAAGTTCCTCGAACAGTCCGACTATAAGACTCAAGCGGAATCCGACGGCCAGGGCGGTTGGGGCTACAACAAGCAAACCGGAGAGTTCGAAGGTCGCAAGCCTGAATACTCGTGGAAGAATCCCGGCTTTCCCCAAGGTGACGATCACCCCGTCGTGAATGTGTCCTGGTACGACGCCGTTGAAATGTGCAAGTGGCTTTCGAAGACTGAGGGCAAGAAGTACCGCCTCCCGACCGAAGCGGAATGGGAATACGCCTGCCGTGCGGGAACCAAGACGCGCTTCCATTTCGGCGATGATCCCGAAGGGTTGAGCAAGGCTGCTGCCTACTACGATGCCAAAACTCGCGAGGTCTTCCCCGAATGGGCTCCGTACGCGACCAAAAGCTCAGACGGCTTTCCGTTCACGGCCCCGGTTGGCACCTTTGAGCCCAACAAGTTCGGCCTGTTCGACATGCACGGCAACGTCTGGGAATGGTGCTCGGACTGGCACGCGGACGACTACTACTCGCAGTCACCAGTTGATGACCCGCAAGGGCCGACCGAAGGCATGGTGAAGGTGCGACGGGGCGGTTCATGGCATACATGGCCGTTCTACTGCCGATCGTCCTTCCGCAACTGGAATTCGCCCCGCACGCGTTACGTGTTGATGGGATTCCGCCTCGTGATGGAGTGACGCGCGATGCTGATTGGAGTCATCAGCGACACTCACGGCGCGGTAGCCATGACCAAGCCGGCCATTCCTATCTTCCGGCAGGCGAACGTCGAACGTGTCCTGCACTGCGGAGACATCGGCTCAACGCAGATTGTCGAACTGTTTCCGTACTGGGAAACGCACTTTGTGTTCGGCAATGTCGATCACAACGAGTCCGAACTCCGCGCTGCGATCGAGTCCGCCGGCCACGTTTGCCACGATCGGTTTGGCGATCTGACCTGGGCCGACAAACGCATCGCCCTGCTCCACGGCAATGACTATCAGCGCTATCGGGAAGTAACGTCGTCCGACGAATACGATCTTGTCTGTTCGGGACATACTCATGAAAAAGCGTGGGAACTTTCAGGCCGCACCCGGTTGCTGAATCCGGGTGCGATCTACCGAGTCTCCACACCCACGGTGGCGCTGCTGGAACTCGATACAATGGAGTTGCGGTACATGGTCGTGCCGCGCTGAACGTCGCCCTCCCCTCAGAAACCTCGGAAGCGAAGTCAGGAACATGGATTCGGATCTTGCTGCGATTCTGGTGTTATGTCTCTACGCAGCCGTGGCCATCGCATTGGTCATCCGCAGCATTCGACTGTGCAAGTACGGCTGGCGTGTGTGGGTGCTGTACATCATCGAGCGGTTGTATGTGCCGTTGATGTTTCGCTGCCGCATGAAGAATGGACCTCCCCCCTTCCCCGCTCAAGGTGGTGCGTTGGTGCTGGCCAATCATCGCAGCCCGGTTGACCCGCTCTTCATCTGGCTGAATCACACGTTTCGAGCAGACGATCGGAGCATTCGCCCCATCGGTTTCATGGCGGCCGCTGAATACTGTGCGAAGCCTGGCATCAAATGGATGTCCGACACGATGGGCAACATTCCAGTCAACCGGAATGGTCAGGATTCGGCTCAGACACGCGAAGCCATTCGACGTCTGAAGAACGGCGAGTTGCTGGGCATCTTTCCTGAAGGCCGGCTGAACTACGGCACCGACTTGATGGAACCTAATGCGGGCGTCGCGTTTCTGGCTCTTAAAGCCAAAGTGCCCGTGATTCCGATCTACATCAAAGACGCGCCACAATGCGGAGACGACATGGTCGCCCCGTTTATCACGACAACGAAGACGCGAGTCTTGTACGGTCGCCCTATCGATCTGTCGGCCTATTATGAGAAACGCACTTCGCCTGAGTTACTGGTCGAAGTCGTAAATTTGCTGTGGAGTCGCGTCGCGGAACTGGGTGAAGTGGGTTACGCCCCGGCACAGTTGCCCGAGCCGGCAACACCCTCTCCGACAGTTGCTCCAAAAGACGTCGCCACGCCAGCAAATCCGGTCACCAGTTCCGAGGCTTCCTCATGAGCGACAACGCCGAGAGCACCCCAGCCAAGCGAGGCGTCTGGAAGCCACTGCTAGCACTGATCGCCTTGGCCGGAGCCGTCGGCCTGTGGCTGCTCCGAGATCGCTTCGGCGGAGTTGATGCAAAAGCACTCGCGGAGATCGCTGAACTCCGCAACGTCGCGATCGCCGAACTGGAGAACCTGGACCTAAGCGAAGCCTCCAAATCGTTCGAAGAACTTTCCAAGCGCGTCCCTTCCGAGCGGTTGCCATTCCAGAATCTGGTGGTCTCCCGTCTGCTGGCACTGCAACCCGAACAGCGTCGAGCCGACCAGACAGCAGAAGACGATCGGCAGGCGCTGGAGCAGGCGCAGACTGCCGTCTCTCAACTGGCGACTCGCTTCCCGGGCGGTGACACGCACGTGCTGACGGCTCACCTCGCGGCTACGAACTCGATCCATGATCTGAAACGCGCCATTGAAGAACTGAAGAATGCAGCCAAGTTGAATCCCAACGACGCGGCTCTGCAGTTCGAGTTGTATCAACTCACCAAAGACGAGGGTTCACATCCAGACGAAGCAGCCGCCCATCTGAAACACTGTGCGGAGTTGCTGCCGAACAATCTCTACGTGCTGACAGAATGGCTGAATACGCAAGTCGAACGCCGCGATCCGACGATCAAAGAAACGCTGACGGCAGCTCGCGAGAAGCTGTCTCCGTTCGTCGAACGCGTTGAAAAGTTCGCGCGGCTGAATCTGCACCAACACGTCGACAAAGCGATCGCCGCGGCAGAAGCTGTCAAAGGCGCCGATGACGCCAAGAGCTGGCAGCAACTACGCGGCATGGTCGCGGTGCTGACTAACGTGTTGCGCCCTGAGGTCGCCTGGCAACTCGACTCCAAGCGCGTGCAGCGACACCTGCTGGAGTACATGCAGCACGACTTTAGCGCGGAATACTACGCCCACACGCGGCTGCCTGCCCCGTCGTTCGCGCCGGCGATTGATGTGAAACTGAGCGTCAGCACGCCCATCAAACAATTGGACCAGATCCAAGCCGTGCGGATGGCCGACTTCGACGCCGATAGTCAAGTCGATGTTATTATTGTGACCGATAATAAACTGAGCGTCGTCACGAAGAACGGCGCCGAGTTCACTGAAATCACCAGTACCGAACTGCCCGCCGGAACGCGAGGTTTCGCGCTGTTCGACATCAATCGCGACCGCACGGAACTCAAAGGCTTCAAGGCGCCGAACGGTGGCGAGTGCGCAGACTCGAGGCTGGATGTCGTCGTCTGGGGAGATAGCGGATTAAAGCTGCTGTTGAATCAGGCCGGTCCGAATGGAATGGGTCTTGAACTAAAACCAGTCCCGTTGGTTCCGAGCATGTTCGAGGGCGTTGCTGACGTCATCACCGCCCTGCCCGTGGACTTCGATCATGACGGAGACCTCGATCTGGTGGTCTCGGCCAAAGCTGGCATGACGCTGTGGCAGAATCGGGACGATCTAAGCTTCGTCAACGTGACAAAGTTCTCGACAATGCCGCCAGCGGAGACTGCCATTCATCAGCTTGTTGCCGTCGACTGGAACCGCAACGTCTCGACCGACGTCGTGTGCGTCGGCAACGGAGTTAGCGGGTACCTTGAGAACCTGCTGCATGGTCAATTTCGCTGGCAGCCATTCTTGGGTGACGATGGTCCTGCCAAAGATGTTCAAGCAGTCGCAGTGACAGATAGCGACGCGAACTTTTCATGGGATTTGATTACCGGTAGCTCTGCGGGAGTGATGTACCAAGGCACAACAAATCCAGATGCGGGAGTTACCAAGTTTCAGAAGCCCAAGCCGATCGCAAAAGCAGCCGCCACTGGCCTGCTGACTTGGGATTATGACAATGATGGCTACCTTGATGTCCTGAGTTGGTCAGGCGCCAAGACTGAAGTCTCGCGTGGCGGACCGGCAGCACAGTTTCAGCGCAGCGATTCCCTCTCGCAGAATTTGGGGAGCGAGATCAAAGCGATCGACGTGGAAGACATCGACGGCGATGGCGATCTCGATTTGGCCATTGCATTTCAGGATCGAGTGAGTCTGGCCATCAATGATGGCGGCAACGCCAACGGTTCGCTGCGACTGCCGATCCGCGGAGAAGACGACAAAGATCCGCAACGCCGCAACGAACGCGTCAATATGCACGGCATCGGCAGCATGATCGAGCTGAAAACTGGGCTGAATTATCAGGTCCAAGTGGTGACTCGGCAATGCACACACTTCGGCATGGGCAAGCAGACGCAGGCGGACGCCGCTCGAGTCATCTGGACCAACGGCGTCCCCGACCAGTTGCTCGCCCCCAAACCGAACACCGCCATTTGCCTGCAGCAGCGACTCAAAGGCTCCTGTCCCTACCTCTACACGTGGGACGGCGAGAAGTTTGCCTTCGTGACGGATTGCCTGTGGGGAGCACCCATCGGCCTGCAATTCGCCGAGGGCGTTCATGCTCCGTGCCGCGACTGGGAGTACCTCAAAGTCGATGGCGACAAACTGCGGCCTAAGGACGGCGAGTACCACGTGTCGCTTACGGAAGAGTTGTGGGAGATCACGTACTTCGATTCCGTGCGGCTGCTGGCTGTCGATCATCCGGCGGATACGGAAATCTTCTCCAATGAAAAGGTTGGGCCGGCGAGTATCTCGGAATTCAAGCTGCACCCCGTGCGGACCAAACATTCTCCAGTTCGTGCGGTTGATCAACGCAGGCGTGACGTGCTGCCGGTGATTAAGGATCACGACGAGAACTACTTGCGAGCCTGGGACGTGCGCATCAAACAGGGCTACACCGAACCGCACTTCGTCGAATTGGACCTCGGCAAGCTGCCGCAGCCCAAGGAAGTCAAACTGTTCCTGACGGGCTGGATGCGGCCCACCGATACCTCGCTGAACATCGCGATCTCGCAACGTCCTGACTTAGAGCCCACCCAGCCGCCATCGGTCTGGATTCCGGATGCGAAGGGCGAATGGCAGCAGGTCTCGCCGTACATGGGATTCCCTGGTGGAAAGACCAAGACGATCGTTGTCGACCTGTCGAATCAATTCGCGGCCAACGACTATCGAGTCCGCATCGCCACCACGATGGAGATCTTCTGGGACCACATCTTCTTCACCATGAATGAGCCGCCCGCCGAAGTGAAAATCACTGAGCAGCCGATGCTCGCCGCTGAACTGCGGCAGCGCGGCTTTAGCAAGTTGATCCCGCATTCCGGTTTCGGTCCCGATCGCTACGACTATTCGCAACTGCAGGCGCACCTGAGCTGGCCGCCGATGGAAGGTCGGCTGACGGGATTTGGTGATGTACTGCAACTCATACAGAAGCAGGATCATCAGCAAGTGACCGTTGGAGCTGGCGACGAAATGCAGTTGCGGTTCCAGGCACTCGACACAGATTTGCCATCCGGTTGGAAGCGGGATTTCATCCTGCACAACATCGGCTGGGACAAAGACGCCGACCTCAACACCGTGTTCGGACAAACTGTCGACCCCCTGCCCTTCGTCGGCATGCAGAACTATCCCGACCAGAGCAGTTCCCCGGATCAGCCGGTGTTCGCCAATCAGGTTCGTGTGCAGGACCGCGCGAAATTCTGGCGGCTGTTTCACGATCCCGAGCGGTTGAAAGTCGGCCGAAGCCGCTAACAGGGAACAGTGCCAAGCTCAACTTCAGCGGAACATTTCACGCCGCGGTAGCCGGTGACTTTCCCTGCGGTCGCTCAGCATCCATGCTCTACGCAGCGGGCTGTGCTGATGGAATCAGCACGGCCACTTCGTTGACCTCGTGGGCCTTTCGAGATGCACACCCTGATTGCGAAACTTCTGGGACGGAGCGACGTGGAATCGATCGACCACGTGAAGTGGTCTTTCGGAGCCGACTGGGCTGCTCACGGCCCCGCCTGGGTCCTGTTCGGCTGTCTGGGGCTTAGCTTCCTGGCCGCGCTGTTCTATCTGCGTTATCAGCCGCGAGCGAAACGCTCGCAGCGCATCGCACTCGGCTTCCTGCGCGGCTTCGTGCTCTGCTTTTTGTTGCTGATCCTCGCCGATCCGATTCTGGAGGTGAGTTTCTCATCGCATCCGCGGCCTGCCTTGTGGGTGCTGCTCGACGGCACCGACAGTATGAACATCGCCGACCAACTGACGCCTGAACTCAAGGAAAAGATCGAGAAAGCCGTCGACCTGCAGGCTCTTAAACCCGCCGGTTCAACGGAGAAGGACGCCAACGAATCCAAACCGGAAACGACAGAAGTCACGCGCGCCGATCTCGTGCGCGGCTGGCTCAAGCAGGACAAGTCCGGGCTCTTCAAGTCTCTCCACGAAAAGTTCGACATCAACGTCTTCCAGTTCGGTAACAGCGACGACGTGCAATCGCTGTCGCTGGCTCCTGCTGGCGGCACGGATAAGCATGCAATCGATCCAGCTCACATCGCTCAGCAACTGACGCCAACCGGCCAGACAACCTCGTTAAGCGGTGCGTTCGAGGACTTGCGGCGGCGCCCCGTAGCCAACCTGGCTGGCGTGCTGGTGGTCAGCGACTTTGATCACAACTCGGGCGTCGCTCCACTGGAGACAGCCCGCAAGTTGGGCGTTCCGGTCTTTGCTTTGGGAGTCGGCGCGACCCACGCGGTGGATATCGCGGTCGATCTGCAAACTTCTCTCAAGATGAAGAAGACCGAGTCATCCACAGTCACCGTCACTCTGCGGCAGCAGGAACTGGAAGGCCAGAACGTCACCGTTCGAGTACTTGCACAGCCGATTGAGGCTGGTAGCGAATCCGTCGATCAGTCCAAGCAGATCAACGTCGGTGACCGATCGGTCACGCTGACCGGCCCCTCAACGCTGCTGGAGTTTCCCTTCACACCGCAAGAGGCCGGTCGATTCGTGTTCTCGGCCGAGGTCGAAGCACTGCCCGGCGAGATCGTTGAACAGAACAACCGCGCGACGCGTGAAGTGACCGTCATCGACGACTTCCTGCGACTCTTGTTCGTGGAATACGAACCCACCTGGGAGTGGCGCTTCGTGAAAGAAGTCTTCCATCGCGACAAACTGGTCGGCCTGCGCGGATTCCGAACCTACCTGCGGTCGTCTGACCCTGTTGTGCGTGAAACCAACGAGCTGTTTCTGCCAACGGTGACGCTACCTCGAAATCAGTTCTTCGAGCACGACGTACTGTTCCTCGGCGACATGCCAGCGTCGGCGCTGAGCACTCGGTTCGCCGAAATGGCTAAAGAGTTCGTCGGCAAGTTCGGCGGCGGCCTGGTCGTCATGGCTGGTCCTCGCTTCGGACCGGGCGAACTCGCCGGAACGCCCATCGCCGACATGCTGCCGGTCATTGTCGATCCCGACGCCCGTCCGCGCGACAGCCGCGAATTTGAGTTCCGACTCTCCCCAATGGCGTCACAGTACGACTTCATGACACTCGGCCAATCAGCCGCCGAGAACGCACGTGCCTGGGCGAACCTCGGACAGTTGCCGTGGTACCAGCCGGTGAAGCGTGTTGAGACCAGTTCCACAACGGTGCTGGCCGAACACCCCACCGACTTCTGCGTTGACGGAAAGACTCCACAGCCGCTGATCGCCATTCGTAAGTATGGCCGCGGCGAAGTGGTTTACATCGCTCACAACGAAATGTGGCGTCTGCGTCGCCGATATGGGGAATTGTACTACCGCCAGTTCTGGGGCCAGCTCATTCATCGACTGGGTTTGAGCCACGCTCTTGGCAGCCAGAAGCGATTCGTTGTACGAACCGATCGGCAGCAGTATCAGCCCGACGAGCAAGTGCTCGTGACCGTGGAAGCCTTCGATGAGAACTTTGAACCGTTGACTGGCGAGGCGTTGCAGGATCGGCATCTGACCGGCGATATGTGGTTACCAGGCCGATCGACGCAAGCCCTGGATCGCACTCGTTCGCTGTCGCTGACCGAGTATCGACCCGGTATCTTCGAAACACGCATTCCGGTGAGCGACGCAGGCGACTACGTCGTGCGTGTGAACGATCCCGTCACCAAGGAACCGGTTGACGTTTACTTCCAGGTACAGAATCTCTCGATCGAACGCCGCAGTGCCACTCGCAACCTATCACTGCAGCAGAACATCGCCGCTGAAACGAACGGCCAGAGCTGCGAACTCGACAATGTCTCTGAGGTCTTCGCATCGTTCAAGCCGCCACGGCTGACGGAGACCTCGGTCGAAGTGTTCCCACTGTGGAGCACGTGGCTGACCTTCACCGTGCTGATCGGTCTGCTGCTGGTCGAATGGACGCTGCGCAAGCTGTCGAATCTGGTCTGAGCAACCTGCCCGCGGGCTGTGAGGAATTCAAGGTGAGTCGAGCTGACGATCTGGCCCTGGTTCGCGAATACACGCAGAGCGAAAGTCTGGTGCGGCACATGCTCGCTGTTGACGCTGCGGTGCGTGCCTACGCCCGCAAGTTTGGCGAAGACGAAGAGAAGTGGGGCTCGGTCGGTCTGCTGCACGACTTTGACTACGAACGTTGGCCCGATCCCCCAGACCATCCGTTGAAGGGATCCGAGATTTTGCGATCGCGCGGCTATTCGGAAGAAGTCATCTACGCCATCAAATCTCACGCGGACTACCTGCCTGATTGCCCGCGCGTCTCGCGTCTGGACAAGACCCTGTATGCGTGCGACGAACTTTGCGGTTTCATTACAGCTTGTGCGCTGGTTCGCCCGGGACGACTCGAAGGCTTGGGTGCGTCCAGCGTTCGCAAGAAGCTGAAGCAGATCACCTTCGCGGCGGCGGTGAATCGCGACGACATCACGCGCGGCGCGGCGGATCTCGGAGTCGAAATTAACGAACACATCGATTTCTGCATCGCCGCACTGCAGCCCCACGCCGCCGAGTTGGGACTACTACCTCAACCGGCCGAGGGTGCCTCGTGAACGAGCGAGACGCCTCCGCCGTCTCTAACCCAAAGCGAGTGTTCGCGGTGATCCCTGCGGCTGGGCTGAGTCGCCGCATGGGATGTCCGAAGCTTCTGCTCGACCTCGGCGGGCGACCTGTATTGTCCCGGCTGCTGGATGCTCTAAATCAAGCTGGAGTGTCCGGCATCGTGGTCGTAACACGCCGCTCGGAGAGCCAGATCGCGGACATCGCAAAGCAGCACACCGCACTGCTCGTGCAGCCAGACATCGATCCGCCCGACATGCGGGCCAGTGTGCAACATGGACTGCAGGCTCTCGTGGAACAGTGCGATCCGCAGCCTGACGATGGCTGGCTGCTGGTCCCGGCGGACCATCCTGTGCTGGAGCCGGATGTGCTGAAAACCCTGCTTGAAAATTGGCATCAGCACAATGCGGCCATCCTGTTGCCGACTCATCGCGGACAGCGCGGCCACCCCACGCTTTTTCGCTGGAGCCTGGCCGATGAAGTGGCTGCCATTCCGCCCGATCAGGGAATCAATTGGCTCGTGAAATCAAAACCTGAGCGAGTGCTCGAAGTTCCGGTGGCAAGCGATACCGTGCTGATCGATCTCGACACGCCCGCCGACTACGCCCGGTTGCTTGAACGGTTTGGCGACACTTCGAAGCCGGTCGGCTCGCTATAACTTAAGTTGAAAGCGCGTCATGCTCACGCCCGAAGAATTCGCCGCTCAATGGGGTTCAGATCTGAACGAGCGACTGCAGACCTTCCCAGCTAATGCTGTTCAGGCCCTTGCGATTAACGACGATGACAAGCAGTTCCTCATGCAGTTCGGACTGCCCTCATCCGCCGCACCGTATCTGGAGTTCCAGACGGCTGAAGACGAATGCGCAACGGTGACCGATGCCTACGAAGCGGCGCCTAAGTTCGCGCGTTATCGAATCCTGGGCGGCAACGCTGAAGGCAACCCGATCGCCATTGATGAACAGCAGCGTGGCGAGATTGTGATTCTCGACCAGGAGGAAAACTTCCGGCGCACGTTCATGAATAGCTCGGTCCGCCAGTTGGCGGAATCGCTACTCGCCTATCGCAACATGGTTCGCGCCGCTGTCGAAGTGAACGGCGAGAATGCCTTCTTCTTCAATCAGATCCCGGCAACCGCCCTCGACACGCTGAAGCAAGAGTTGACGCGCATCGACGCCAGCGCGGTCGCACCGAAAACATTCTGGACTCAAGAACTGGAGAACCTCTCCGAGCCCATCGCCGATCTGTAACGCTTCAGCGAAGTACATTTCAGAAGTAGTGCGGCACAAAGCGGCTGAGGTTGCCCGTCACCAGAGTTTCGTCTTCGCGAATGCCCATCCCGGCGGCTTCATCGCCAACGATCCAGCTTCCCAGGCACGGATGGAAGCCATCGAAGTTGGGCAGTTCACAAACCTCTTGATACACCGACGGTCCGTCGTAGGGTCCATCCGTCGCAAAGTGCTCTTCATGGTTGCGGAACCAGCGGATGTTGGCACCTTCGCGACTGAAGATGGGCTTCGCGACATACTCGCCGGACGCGAGCGGCTCGAAAGACGCTTCCAGCAGGTTCTCATGACCGGGGAACAGCTCCCATAGAATCGGCAGAATGGCCTTGTTGCTCAACAGGCACTTCCAGGCAGGTTCGATCCATTGAGTGCGCGTAAAGAGGATGTTCTCGCCAAAACTCTCCCGCTGCAGCCATTCCCACGGGTAGAGCTTGAAGCACAAGTCGATCGGCTGATCGTTGAGGTCCAGGAACCGACGACGCATGTCGTGCCAGCCGATCTGCGACATGTCGATGAACTCCGTCTTCCAGCCCGCCTGAATCGCAGAGTCGCGGAGATAGTTCACATTCATGAAGTCTTCGAGTTCCGCTTCCAGTCCGGCGAAATAAAGCGTCTGGCTGCCCAAGTCTGAGTTGCGTCGCAGCCACGTCCAGGCGCCGATCAACTTCTCGTGCAGCGAATTGAACTGGTCGCGAGTCGGATACAGATCCTTCAGCCAGTGCCATTGAATCACGGCCGACTCGATTACTCCCGTCGGAGTATCCGCGTTGAACTCCAGCATCTTGGGTGGTGATCGACCGTCAAAGCAGAGGTCAAAGCGGCCATAGATCGTCGGATCGTCATCATTCCAACTCGCGCGAACGTAGTCATGGAAGGCGTCCGGAATCAGAAACTGCTCGAGCCGGTTCTCGTCCAGCACGTGCTGAACCGCTTTCAGGCAGATGCGGTTGAGTTCCAGCGTGGCCGCTTCCAGTTGATCGATCTCACGCGACGTGAATTCGTAACAGACGCCTTCGTCCCAATACGGCACGTCGTCGATGGAGTGATACAGCATGCCTTGCGACTCAACGATGGCTGGCCAATTCTGACGCGGAGTCACCGACAACCGACGCATGGAGGAACCTTTCAACAACCGAAAAACAACACTGGAATGCGACGACAACGCAAATGGAGCCCGGCAGATTGAAACAGTCGCCAAGAATTCTGTCGCCGGTCAGGCCAACAATCGGAGATTTGGATTGACGAGTTTCACGGACGGGTCATAAGACGCTTCCACATCGGTGTTTCCGAGAGGTTCTCATAGACTGACGAGGATGTCTTCATGAATGTGGTAGGGTTCATTCCGGCGCGGCTGCAGTCGTCTCGTTTGCCCCGCAAGATGCTGCTCAGCGAAACCGGCAAGCCATTGATCCAGCACACTTGGGAATCCGCATCTCTCGCGCGAGTGCTGCAGGCCGATCCCGGCTGCCAACCGAACTTGATTGTGGCCACCGATAGCTTCGAAATCGTCGGAGCCGTGCATGCGTTCGGCGGAAAAGTCGAAATGACGGGCGACCATCCCAGTGGAACCGACCGGATTGCTGAAGTCGTCCGGCGTTGCTGCGCCGACGCCGACATCATCGTCAACATTCAGGGCGATGAGCCCGATATCGATCCCACCGCGATCGACAAAGTGGTGGATATCCTCGCGAAAAACCCGTCGGCTCAGATGTCGACGCTGTGTACACCGATCACCGAGGCTCATGTCCGCGACGAAGCCTCTTGCGTCAAAGTGGTTCAAGCCGCCGACGGGCGCGCGCTTTACTTCAGCCGCAGCACGATTCCATTCGTCCGGGACGGCAATCGTGACGACTTGCTGAAAGCGGACACGCCCTGGCGTTTACATTTGGGCATTTATGCTTATCGGCGTGAATTTCTGCTGCATTTGACGCAGCAACCGCCGTCTCGGCTCGAACAACTGGAGAAGCTGGAACAGCTCCGCGCTTTGGAGCTCGGCGCGACCATCCAAGTGGCGGAAGTCGCCCACCGCACGGTTGGAATCGACACCCCTGATGACTATGCTCGTTTCGTCGCGCGACGACGCGCCGCGTGACGCTGCATCAGAGTTCTTGGGCATTGAGAGTGAGCTAATCGAGACCCGGTTTCGCAGTA
>CAYLTY010000094.1:0-30514 GCA_964386705.1 uncultured Planctomycetaceae bacterium | reverse complement strand
CAGAAGAACGCAGTTGCATGCGTAAGGTCTGCGACTGGAAGAAGGAAGAACGCGTTCGCAAGTTCGACGTCGTGACCTGCGTGCCGATCACGCGGAACGTTGAAGTCACCGTCTGCAAGATGGTCTGCGTGCCACGTGAGAAGGTCATTCAGGAAACCGTCTGCACGCCAGTGTGCGTTGAGCGTGAAGTCTCGGTGCCTGTGTGTCACATGGTCGAGAAGAAGGTGATGCAGAAGGTTCCCGTCTACAACCCCTGCCCGCCAGCTCCGGTCTGTGCGCCAGCCTGTGCTCCGGTTTCGTGCTGCAAGGTCATTGCACCCTGCCGTTCGTCCTGCGACTCAGGTTGTGCTCTCAAGTCCTGGGGCTACCGCGCTCCTGTCATGGGCGAGTGGCGAGTGGGCTGCAATGACTGCCGCTTCAGCCGCACGGCTTCCGCCATTCCCCCGATGCTGGCCGCCCGACCCAGTTGGGCTTACTAGTTTGGGACACGCGTAAAGCGTGCAGCAGAAAGTTCAAGAAGGCTCGTGACGGAAACGTCGCGAGCCTTCTTCGTTAAACAGTGCCGATTGATTCATGAGCAGCCGGCACGGCTTCCGAGCCGCGTTTCAGGGTCGCGTCCACGAACTCGGTGCGTTCGGCGAGGAAACAGTCCAGCAGCGTCTCGCCTTCTGCGGCTTCGACAGCCCCCTGCTTGACCAGAATCTGGATGGCCAGTTCGGCGCTTTCGGCCTGTTCAGCCAGCAGGCAGCCGACCTGTCGTTCGGTCAACAGCTTGAGCTGATTGGCAATGCTCCCAAACCGCTCGCCAGATTGTTCCTGGGCTTCCAGAATCCGCTTCTGATCTTCACGCGTCAGCCATTGTTTATCGACAGCCAGTTCTCCCACCAGCGTCGCGCCTGGCCGGGCTTTCTGCGCGAGGTCGTACATCAACGCAGAGTCGATGATCTTACGCTCGAGCAGCCAGTGACTCAGACGGCACTGACCCGACATGTGAGCGAGGTCGCGTTCGAAATCACTCGTCAACGAATGGATCGTGGCGCGATTGCGGCCACGTCGCTTGGACTCGTACATCGCGGCATCGGCAGTCTCGACGAGACGAGCGAAGAAGTTCTCGTCTCCTTCCGTTGGAACGGCGATCGCCGCACCAATGCTGACCGTGATCACCACGCGTTCGCTGCCGAACATCATGTTCTCTGCTTCAATCGCCGCGCGAATGCGCTCCGCGAAGATCTTGATCCCCTGCTCGTTGACATGCGCGGTGAGAATGACGAACTCTTCGCCGCCGTAACGAGCCACCGTGTCGCTGCCACGCACGTTGTCCTGCAGCGTGGACGCAATCTTCATCAGGACCTGATCGCCGAACTTGTGGCCGTAGTTGTCGTTGATCTTCTTGAAGTGATCGGCATCGATGAACAACACCGCCAGCGCTTCCTTTTCGCGGCAGGAACGTCGAATGTCGTTCGTCAGTACTTCATCAAAGAAGCGACGGTTGTAGACGCCGGTCAGAGGATCTCGCAGCACCTGCTGCTTGAGTTGTTCGTTCTGCGTTTCGAGCTTCTGCTTCTCGCTCTCCATCTGATGCTGACGAGCGGCCGATTCACGACGTTCGGCCTCTTGCTGCACCGACAGTTCGGCCAATTGATCGCAGGCTTGAGCCATCAAATCATCGGCGTTGGACAGTTCGGCCGTGCTCGTCGATAGCAATTCACCGACGGCCTTGGCGCGTTGATCGACCTGATTCAAGAACGTGGACAAGGCGCGTTGATCGAGCTTGAAGAAGCGTTCGCCCAGTTCGCGCAGTCGCAGCAACGCGGGACCAGGATGCGAACCGCAGAAGTAGTCACCGACTGTGGCAGCCATCGCTGCTGCGCGAGCCAGCGGGGCACCGTCTGTCAGAGCATCCAGTTCCTCAATGGAACCGTGATGGAACTGCGTGGCCTGCACCATCGCCGCGGGCAGCTTCCATTCAGTCATCAGGTGATAGCCGACGTCGACGTGCGAAAACTTCAGGGTCTCCCCTTCCAGATCATGCAGCAGTCGTCCGCACTGTTCGGCGCTGTCGAGGAACGGCAGATATTCGTTTCGCAAGACTTTCAGGAGCGCGAGCTGGCCCAGGTCGATCAGCAGGCAGGTCATGAAGAATTCGCTGCCGTGCATCGAACCGAGACTCTTGGCCAGACACTCCGCGGCTGAGGCCTGCACAATGGATTGCAGCCAGTAACGCTGGTAGTGCTTGGCGACGCGTTCGTCGGTGATGGCTTCATTGGCCAGCGAGAAACTGAGAGCCAGGGACGTGATGGCCGTTCCGCCGATCAACGGCAGAGCCTGTTCAATCGTTCTCACTTCGGATTTGAAGCTGAAGTACGACGAGTTCGCTGACTTCAGGATCTTCACGGCAAGGCCCGGATCCATCTTGATAGTGTTCGCAATGTCCTTGGGATTGGTGTCGGGATCCCGTGTCTGCTCAAGCAAGCGCACCGCCACTGCCGGAACTGAAGGCAGTTTGGGCGACTTCATGAGTCGTGTGAACAACGGACTGGTAGGCGTCATAGCTGAACTCTCCTCACCCGGCACAAAGAGCCCCCGTCGGGCGCAAGCACAATCATTCGAACTCTAGGCTGGCTTTCATGACTGACGTAAAACCCGCAGGCTTTTTGTGGCGGACTTGGGCCAATGGTGTCGCACGCTGTGGGTCGCGACGGTTGTGCCGACAACGGCAGGCAGTAACGCTCGTGACGGTTGAGGGAAATTCCTGACCCTGCGAGTTGCTTCACGCCTGAGTTGGTTCCACTAGACTTTACGGCTCTGTCGAACAGACTCGGTAAGCCCGTTGGTTCGGCGGCGGCTGCGAGTGCAGCGACTAAGCCCCGATTCAGCGGGTTTTGGTGTGTACATACTCTTTGCTTGAGCGGAAGTTTACTGTGACCGCGACCTCTGTGATTGGCCTGCAATGGGGCGATGAAGCCAAAGGCAAGATTGTTGATCTCCTGACGCCGGAGCACGACGTCGTCGTGCGATACCTCGGCGGTAACAACGCCGGACACACGGTCAAGTTCGACGGTGAAACCTACAAACTCTCGCTGCTGCCCGCCGGCATCCTGCACAACACCGTTGTGTCGGTGATAGCAACGGGTGTTGTCATCAATCCGAAAGCGTTCCTGACGGAGCTGGATGGCATTACCAGCCGTCGCGGCAGTGTTCCCCCGGAACGGTTGATGATCAGCGATCGCGCGCATGTCATCTTCCCGTATCACATGGCCGAAGAGGCGGCATTTGAGAAGGCTCGTGGCTGCGACGCGATCGGCACGACCATGCGCGGCATTGGCACCTGCTACCGCGACAAAGCCGGTCGCACACACGCCATTCGGATGGGCGACTTCATTCGCCCGGAGACTCTGAAGAAGCGGCTGCACGAAGTTGTGCCTCAGAAGAACATCATGATTCAGGCGCTCAATCCGGACGCTCCGGTGTTTGACGCCGACACGATTTTCAATGAGTACACAGCCTACGCCGACCGCCTGCGTCCGCACGTCGTGGACACGACGGCGTTCCTGCATCGCGCCGTTCGCGAAAACAAGAAGCTGCTCTTCGAAGGCGCTCAAGGCTGCCTGCTCGATATCGATCACGGCACGTTCCCGTACGTGACGTCATCCAACAGTTCTGGCTGCGGCATTCACAGCGGCAGTGGCGTCTCCGAACGTGAGATCAATCGCATGATCGGTGTCGTCAAAGCCTACACCACGCGCGTCGGCGGCGGAGCCTTCCCGACTGAGCTCGACAACGAGATCGGTCAGCGCATCCGCGAAGTCGGTCGCGAGTACGGCACCGTCACCGGCCGTCCGCGCCGCTGCGGCTGGTTCGATGCCGTTGCCGCCGGTTACGGAGCACGCTTGAGCGGTGTTGACTGTCTGGCCGTCATGCTGCTGGACGTGCTCAGCGGTCATGAAGAACTGCAGATCTGCGAGGCTTATGAAATCGATGGCCAGCGCGTCACCGACTTCCCCAGCCAGATCGATGAACTGGCCAAAGCGAAGCCGATCTACCGCACGATCGCCGGCTGGAAAGAGGACATCACCGGAATCCGCCGCCTGGCCGACCTGCCCGTGAACGCTCGCCGCTACGTCGATGCCATCGGAGAAGTGATTGGCTACCCGGTGGAAATTGTTTCCGTCGGCCCCGATCGCGATCAAACGATTCTTGAGTAGCGCCGTTGCCGCTTGTGTTCCTCTCAGCGGCGAAGGCGATTCGGAACGGATGACTGATCTGAGCTTCGTTGCACAGGCGAGGCTACTCAGTCATTCGAGACCTTCATCCAACGTCGATTCTTCTCGATCGTCTTGGTACCGATCCCTTTGACTCGGTCCAGATCGTTGATCGACTTGAAAGTACCGCGTTGGTCGCGGTCGTCGGTGATGCGTTGAGCGAGCGCCGGCCCGATGCCTTCGAGCAACATGAACTCTGCTAATGACGCTTTGTTGATGTCAATCTGCAAGCCGGTCTGCACTGCTCGATGACTTGTCGCTCCGGGGATTCGCTCACCGGGCGAGGCAACTAACCAACTGGAAAGCAGCCAGAACAGACAACCCGCAGCAATTCCCGCAACCGCGATCACATCGCGAATTGTCAGCCAGAGAAACGCACTTGGGCTTGGCGCCTCTAGCGAAACCTCAGTTGGATGTTTTGAAGCCGTGGGGTTCATCACAAGCCGGTCTCGATCTCATGGATAGGCAACTCACTCTTTAGGACTCATTGAGAGCGAGCAGGAAGTCTCTGAATCGTTCCAGTTCGCCGACATAGCCTTCAAGAATACCTCGATTGGCCTGCATCTGGCCCACTTTTGACATCAGGTAGGCATGGATCTGAGACGGTAGTGGTTGGGTGACTGGGGGAGGCATGTCACCTGGAAACGCGGGCATTCCGAGGCGATGCAGCAAGGAATCAATGTGTCGCATGTGCTGCTGATACATGCGCAGGTAGTCGCGAGTCAGTCGCCCGGCGACGCCGCATTGGCTGAGGTTGCTGCGCATGCCCGAGTGTCCGCGGATTTCCTGAAACAGCGGATCAGTGAGGGAGTCCTTCAAGTCGCTGATGTTGAACGAACACACCAGATCGGGGTTCAGCAGCCGGGCGCGAAGTGGGTTGCGTTCCGGGAAGTGATAGTCGGGCGCGAAGCCAATGCCGTAGGGCGGTTCGTACTGCAGGCCGCCGGGAGTCGGCTGACGCAGTTCGTCGTCGTTGTCGAGCATCTGCAGAATCGGCAAGTTGGGATTCTGCAGAATCGCCAGCGCGGCGGTCATGTAGCGTTGCGTCTCCGTTGGCATCAGCGCCGCGAGATCAATCGGGTAGATCCGCAGCACACGGCGCATCCAGTTATTGGGATAGCCCATCTCCAGATAGGTCCAATGATCCTGCAGCAGCGCGTGATCGCGTTCCAGATCGATGCGTCCCAGACGCCGCAGCATCGGGTAAGGACGTTCAATACCGGCGATTCCCCGACGCAGACCACCATCCATGTCAGACAGATCATTGCGGACGGGCAGTGCCTCGCCAGTCGGCGCGGTCAGAATCGGACCCCGCACGACGACATGCTGGCTGTAAGGATCATTCGGCAGGATCGCTCTCGAACTGTTCGCGACGCTCATCCGCGCGTCGTTCGGCCAGGTGCGCGGATGCGGGTCGTTGGCTCCCGTGCGCCTCAGGTTCGTACGCCACACGGCTTCGCGAGCAACACTCACGGCCCGCGCTTTCCAAGCCGCCGTCGTTCCGATGATCACCATCAAGGCCATCACGAACAGCAGAATGGGCAGGCTCAACGTCAGCTCAACAGGCGCAAGCCCGGCGCGGCGCTGTCGTCCGATCGCGCGGACGTCGCTGTGCTGCATTTGTTGATTGAGCCTGATCCGTTGCATGTTAGTGGTGATTTACCTGCTTGATTGTTCTCGACGGCAGATTGCCATAATTGGGCATCCGAAACGCGGACAGATCTCCGCCGGGATTTGCTCCGAGAATCTGCGGCATGTTGCGAGTCGTCGCCGGGACGAGCTGCACCATCCAGTTCTGATTGAACAAGTCGAAGTTGGTCGGCCAGCCTTCAAGGAACCAGACTTCGTCGTAGACGTTAACGGGACGTTGTTGGCCTCCGCCTAAAGTAGCTCCACCAGAACCGACCTCGGCGGTGTAGCCAAAGGTTCCTCCGAGGCTTTCCAACTGACTCCCCGAGCCTCCCGTGCGCCTGCTGCGATCGCCCAGCACTTTGCGTGGACGAGGGATGAACAGCATCGCCTGCGAAAACGTCTGCGCGTCGCTTTGATTGGACAGCAGGTTATGGAACACGCCGGGACCCGTTTCGGGTCGGTGCCGTCTCGTCACAACACCCACAAAATGGAAGTTGTGATCGAGATAATTATTGAGATCCACCGTCCCGCGGATGCCATCCATCACGATGGGATAGTCTGAATCATTGAGCACCGACATTCGGAAATCCGGAAACAAGTTCTCAGACTGGCGAATAATGGCCTGCATCTCGCGCCCGTCGTCGGTGCGACGAATCACCAGAGGGAGGTTTGTCAGCGGATAGTCCTGATTCAGCAGCTTTTCGAGTTGTCCGCAGGTCGCCGCGCGCCACAGCGGGTAGAACGAAGACATCTTCGCTCCTAGCCGGAATAAGGTCAGGCGGTCGAAGTTCCAGTCGTTGAGGTACCGCTTCGAAATGTCTCGCCGCTGCTGCAGAGCCGCACGCAGGTATTCCTCGGCATAGTCAAGTTGCGGGTAGTCGAGTTCGTTCGGGTCGGGATCGACAACCGGAAGCGTACGCCGTTGAGGAGTGACCTCATCTCCGAGTGCCACCGGTTGCACCGACGTCTTCCAGAGCACTCCATACTGACGCCCGCGCTGCTCCTCGTACCGAGCGGCCAGCGCTGATGAGCCATCGTCGTCGCTCGGTCCCAGCAGGCCGTGACGGCGCGCGACCTCGTTCGTCACCTGTTGAGCGATCTGCGGCACGGTTTCCAGTAAGTCGCGCTGAAAGCGGCCAATCAGTCGTTCCGCCAGAATGTGTTCAAAGACGGGCAGAGTCAGTCTCGCGGCGGAGGCGGACATTTCGCCGTAGGCCGTTACCGCTTCCTGCTCTTTGGGAACCTTGTCGACAATCGCCTGCCCCAATGTGCGGAACTTCTGGAACTCGGCGTTCTGCAGGAGTTCGCCGGTGCGGCGCCAGGCTTCCAGAACGACTGGCACTTGGGATTCCGCGTTGCGATCGCGGGCTTCCCGCAGGAAGGCGGTCATCGCGAAGACGTCGCACAGCAAATGATTGCCAAACGCGATGCCGTTCATGCCACGTGCCAGCACCAAGCCGCCCGAGTACGTCGACGCATCAGCGGCGTTCTGCATCTTGAGCTTGTCGTCCACGTGCGTGCCGATGTTGACCAGCATCACCAGCAAAATCGTGAACATCAGCAGCGTGAAGACCGTAACAATGCTGATGGAACCGCGCTCGTCGCGATGTACGCGTTCGAGACACCGCGTGCGCAGTGTTCTCAAAGCGGATCGCAGGACACCCCACGCGGACGACATGGCCGATTCCCTCGAAACTGAGCGGCGAGGTCCTCATCAAGACAGAGCCAGCTCTAACCCTACCGACTGCCAGCCCCGGAACAAGAGCGGATTCAGGAACTCCTGCACACCACGCTGGAAAACACTCATTCAACGAAATTCAGTCCGAACCAATCAGACATAATTGAACAGAACATTGACGCAGGGTCCATCTCCGCCAATCGTTACAACCGCTACAACCCGATTATCTCGATAAATCGTGCGCCGAGTCGGACTTAGGCTCAAGAGTCCAAGTTGACTCAGAATTTTCGCCCCAACTAGATTTCAAGCTGCGTTTGAATCTTTCAGAAAAACTCGCGTAACCGTTACCGCGTATCGCCGTCAGGGAGGGCTGTGATGCTTCGGACCTGGATCTGGGTCATTCCGCTACTGCTGATGGCGACTTTGATGCTCGGCTGCCGGCCTGGTGCTTCCGTTCCCGCACCCGCCGCAACCCCGCGTCCCTACAGCTATCAGCCGCCGGTACGACAACCGCCCGTCATCATTCAGCCGCCTGCCGTCGTCAAGAATCCCTGGAAGCCGGACAAGGCACCGAGAGATTGGCGTCACATCGTGATTCACCATACGGCCTCATCCAAAGATTCGGTCGAGAGCATTCACGAAGCGCATCTGAAGCGCGGCTGGGAAGGTGTGGGCTATCACTTCGTCATCGGCAACGGCAACGGCATGAAGGACGGCGAGATCGAGCCAACCTTCCGCTGGAAGACCCAGATGCACGGTGCTCACGCGGGTAACGATGAATACAACCAGCACGGCATTGGCATCTGTCTCGTCGGCAACTTTGAGAACGTCGATCCATCGTCGGCTCAACTGGCATCCATCAAGAAGTTGGTCGGAGTGTTGAAGTCCGAATACGGCATCAAGAGCGACAAGGTCATCGGTCACAAAGATGTGAAGGCGACCGCTTGCCCCGGCAAGAAGTTCCCGATGACCGAAGTCGCCATGTATGAAGAGATGCCCTACTTCGTGCAGGCACCGCAGCCGGTGATTTCTCAATTCGCTCAATCCAACTGGAGGCCGTCCCGATGAATCGATCTCGGCCCGACCTTCAGAACTGGCGTGAGTTCGCGGAATCCGCCTGGCACGATGAAGCCTCGTCACAGTGGCTCGTGGATGATGTGTCTCTGCCCGGTATCCTCGGCCAGAGCGTCAACGCGGTCACTCCGGATGCGGCGTCGATTGTGCCATCCAACTACGAGCCGCGTTACGCGTACCCACTGGTGGTGTGGCTCTGTGGTCCCGACTGCAAGTCGCATCAGGCATTGGAACACATTGCGCGATTGAGCCCTCAGAATTATGTCGGGCTCGCGATTGAAGACGCGATCATTGAACAGCGCGACAGCAAGGCCAATCCGAGCGATGTGATGGTCGACCTCATCCGTCAACTGGCGGAAGTTGAGAGCCGGATCGTCAACACGATTCGCGTCTTCCGCGAGAACGTCCATGTGCATTCCGAGCGGATCTTTCTGGCCGGCATCGGCCAGGAAGCGTCAACGGCTTTGCTCATCGCGATGCATCAGCCGGAATGGTTTGCCGGTTGCGTTGCGTTCAACGGGCAAGTGCCGCCGCTGGCGCAACTCTTCACGCAACGTCGTGAACTGTGCAGCAAGCGGTTCTGGTTGAGTTCATCCAGTCTGCGCAGGTCCGTGACCAGTTGCGATGCGACCAATCAGTCGATGCGCACGCTGGTGCAATCGGGTGCTGACGTGACCATGAAGGCTTACGCGGCCTCGGCCCCGGTTACGCCCGCCATACTGCGAGAAGTCGACGACTGGATCATTTCCGGAATCCTGAGCAATGCGTGAGGCATCGCGAGCACCCGCATGGGCCAGACCATTGGCGTGGCTCATGCTCGGTGCGCTCTGCGTGGCGTTCACGTTGGAAACGGCGCTGGAGTCTCAGTTCTCATCGTTGATGGTGCTGAGTTCGTCAGCGCATCAGTCGCTGGTGCAAGGCATGGGCGGCGAGGTCCTCAATCCCGGCACAGATGCTGTTGAGTTCGATGCGCCGTTCCTCGCTGTGTGGATGATCTCGCTGGGCTGGTCGGCCTGCGGTGTTGGTGCGGCCAGCCTGCTCTTCAAACTGCGCCGACTGCCGGTAACGCTCAACGTCGCACGCTGGCTGGAACGCGGCTGGCTCTGGTGGTGCCTGACTGGAATTTGGTCGCTGCTGGGCTTGTTCGCGTTAGCGCTTGGATGGTCAGAACTCGCAGCCGTCATCACCGGCAACATGCACTTTGCAATCGCACTGGCGTTCGCAGGCTGGGCTGCTGAATTGGCACGGTTGCTGACAATCAAGACCGATCCCGTGACATTGAACGATCAGGCCGGCGACTGGTCAGTCTCACGCGGAGTCTGGGTTGCAACCGCTCTCTACGTGCTGGCGTTCTCGGCGATGAACTGGCAGCTCGACCGCGCCCTGCTGATTCCGCATGGCGACTCGTCAATGTACGAAGAGCACTTGTGGAACGTGACGCACGGCAAGGGGTTTCGGAGTTACCTCGATCAGGGCTTGTTCCTCGGCGAACACGTGCAGATCGTGCATCTGTTGCTGCTGCCGCTGTACGTGCTCTGGCCGACGCACCGTCTGATGGAGATCTGCCAGACCGTGGCCTTGGCCAGCGGCGCCTTGCCGGTGTTCTGGATGGCTCGGCGAGCGACTGGAAACCGTCACGCGGCAACGCTGACCAGCATCGCGTACCTGCTGTACCCGTCGATGCAGTTCCTCGACATCGCGATCGACTTCAAAACGTTTCGCCCCGAAGCCTTTGTGATTCCGGCGATGCTGTTTGCGCTCGATCAGTGGGAACGCGGGCGCATCAAGTCGACGCTGGTATGCTTCGCAATCGCGCTATCGGCGAAAGAAGACTATGCATTGATTCTTGGACCACTCGGCGCGTGGATCGCGCTGCGGCCTCAACTGGACCGTTGGCTAAAACGCCCGACATCCGACTTCCCGCCCCTGCTGCAGGACCGCAAGCGAGCGTTCCTGTTCGGCATCTGCTTGACGTTGTTTTCGGTGGGATACTTATTTTACTCGACGCGCGTCGTGATGCGTTACTTCCGCAGCGGCGAGGAGCTGCATTACGTCCGTTACTTCGCCAAGTTCGGACAGACGTTTGGCGAGGTCATCATCAACATGCTGACCAAACCGGGATTGCTGCTGTCTGAACTGTGCACTGCGAAGTCGGGCCTCTATCTGATGGGCTTGCTGGCTCCGCTCGGCTTTTTGCCGCTACTGGCCCCGGCTCGCCTCGCCGTTGCGAGCCCTCTACTGCTGCTGTTATGCCTCAATGAGATCGTGCAGTCTGACCCATTTCCGCGTCACCACTTTCAGGCGCCGGTAGTACCACTACTCATCTGGGCTGCCATCGGTGGACTGCGACAGATTTCATCAAACGTTGATCTCTCCACCCCGCAGCGCTGGTGGCACCGGTTGCGATTCTGGACTTCGCCGGATGATTCAGCGCCCTCGCCGATTGTGCCTGCGACGTTCCTGGTTGCCTCTGCCTTCCTCGCCAATGTCTTAGTGGCGCAAAGCCCATTCAGCATCCGCTTCTGGGATTCTCATTCGCTGGCCTTCTGGCGGGCGAACTACATCCCCGGCCCGCGTGCTCAATACTTCCAGCAGGTATTCGATGCGATTCCTCAATCGGCGCGAGTTGCCTCGACCGACTTCGTGCACCCGCGTTTCACGCATCACGAACGCTCGTACGACTACAGTCACTACGCGCGGCGAGTCGCCAATTACGAATCGCGCGTCCCAGACGATACCAACTACATCGTCATCGATACTCAGCATCGTTACAGCGACATCAAGACGCCGGCCGATGTCCGTGAATTGCGGGAAGAACCGGATCGCTGGGAACTGCTCGACCTCGATACCGCCGGCTACTTCATCGTCCTGAAGCGCCGAGCGAGTAGTTCAAACTGAATCGCTCGGGCCTCAAGTCCGCTTTGCCGCTCGAACGAGCTACTTCTTTCCGCCCGCGAGTTCCGCCCACAGGCAGGCACTTGCTCGAGTACCCCGGTGGAAATCTTCGAGCGAAAAATGTTCGTCGGGACTATGGAGGTTGTCGGTGTCCTGACCCCAGCCGAGCAGCAACGTGTCGACGCCCAGCACCTGCTTGAAAGTTGCCACGACCGGAATTGATCCGCCTTCACGAATCAGCACAGGAGCTTTGCCGAACGCGGTCTCAATCGCGCGGCGGGCAGCAGCCATGAACGGGCTGTTGATGTCCGCAACTGTAGGATGCCCGCCGTGATGGGCGGAGAAATTCAGCTTCACACCGGCCGGGCAGTTGGTGCGGAAGAACTGCTCCAGCGCCGCCGTTAGCTTTTCGGGATCCTGATCCGGCACCAGGCGGCAAGTGATCTTCGCCGTGGCACTGGACGGGACGATCGTCTTCGGGCCTTCGCCGGTGTAGCCACCGAACATCCCGTTGACGTCGCAGGTTGGCCGAGCCCAGCGGCGTTCCAGAGTGGTGAAACCGGCCTCGCCCCAGGTGGCATCAACGCCCAGCTTTTCTTTGTAGGCCGCTTCGTCGAAGGGTAGAGCCGCGAACTCAGCACGTTCGGCGTCCTTCAGCTTCACGACATCATCGTAGAAGCCGGGCACGGTGATGCGGCCTTGATCGTCGTGCAGCTTGCCGATCAAGCGGCACAGTGCGTTGATGGGATTCCACACAGAACCACCGAACACGCCGCTATGCAGATCTCGGTCGGGGCCGGTCAGAGTGACCTCAGCCGCCAGAATGCCGCGCAGGCCGTACGTGATCGCGGGCATGCCGGGGCCATACTGAGAGGTATCGCTCACAACGCAGACATCGCACTTGAGTCGGTCGCGCTGGGCCACGAGGAAGTCGTCGAGGTTGCGGCTGCCAACTTCTTCTTCACCTTCAATGACGAACTTCAAGTTGACCGGCAGCTTACCTTCGGCCTTCAGCCATGCGGCCGCGGCCAACAAATGAGTGAGCATCTGCCCTTTGTCATCAGTCGCACCGCGAGCGTAGATGCAACCATTGCGAATCGTTGGTTCGAACGCAGGCGTCGTCCATTTCTCGTCCGGCACCGAGGGCTGTACGTCGTAGTGGCCGTAGACCAGCACGGTCGGCGCGCCCGGGGCGTTCAGCCATTCGGCATACACAATCGGATTGCCCGGAGTTTGCATCAACTCGGTCTTCAGCCCCGCTGAGGCCAACGCGTCGTGCACCCACTTGGCACCTCGCAGCACATGCTCTTTGAATTTGGAATCGGCACTAATGGTCGGAATGCGCAGCAACTCAGTGAGTTTTGCGACAGCCTGATCGCGAGATTCATCCAGATAGCGCAGGACATTCGTAGTCACAGTGATGGCTCGTTTGTGAGGACCAAGGGAAGGCCGCGGGCATCTCCCACCCGCCGACGCTGCGCGGGAATTCGACTTCAGCGACTCCATCTCCGCAACTTGTCGCCGCAACAATCTGACGAATCGCGGCTGGCCGATTTCCTCAATTCTCAAGATTCGCTGGCCGGTCAGAGTCAGCAGAGGTGTCGGTCTACTACAATCCTCCGACTCGCTGGCCTGCCATTGCGGCGATGTGTTGTTGTCATCGCCGTGCTCAGGGGTTTACATTGAACCCTTGAAGAGAAAGGACCTCGCCATGCGAGAGCGCATCCGTATGCATCGTTATAGCCGCTCCGTGCGAGTCGGTCCGTCACCTCACGGAAAAGGTGTGTTCGCTAAACGCACCTTTGCGCCTGACGAATGCATCGGTGAAGTGACCGGCGAGATCATTGATGACGCTGGCTACAGTTCCGACTACTGCATGAATCTCGGCGGCACATTGACCCTTGAGCCGGCAGCCCCGTTTCGATTTGTGAACCACAGTTGCGAGCCAAACTGCCAATTGGTCTCGACCACGGAATGGGACGAGCAGGCGGAAGCATTCAACCACGAGATGTGGATCATGTGCATCGCCCCGATTGAACGCGGCGAGCAGCTCACCATTGACTACGCCTGGCCCGAATGGTGTCAGGTGCCGTGCAATTGCGGCGCAGCCAGTTGCCGTGGCTTCATCGTGAAAGCCCTGGCGGAGCTCACAGAAACGCCAGCAAGTTGAGTTGCAGCGTCTGTGATGCGGCCTGATACGTTGCCTGCAAGGTTTGCTGGCGGGCAACGAACTCGGTGTAAGCTTCAGAGAGATCGATATCGAACTCGGTGGCGAGGTTTTCGTTCAACGTGATGTCTTCATCTCGCAAACGATTCTCCGCATTGTCCAGCGCGCGTTGTCGAGTTCCGATCAACCCGCGCACCATGAAGAAGCGATCTGCTTCGGTTTCGAGTTCGCCGTTCAAACGGCCGATGGTCTGCAAGTCGCCGCTTCGCAGGGACTGCTCCAGTTGCGACAGAATGGACAGCAGGCCCTTCGACTGCCGTTGATTGACGTCTTGTCCAATTAAGGGGACCGCCGGATCTGTCCCTGATTCGGTGCCAGCCAGACCGAGCGACTGGGCGAGTTCGTTGCCGGCAATCGACAGCGGACCGGTACCCGACGAATCAGTAATCGAGATGCCATTACCGACGAGCGCCAGCGATGCATTCAAGTTTCCGGGGTCAACCGCGTTGATGGTATCCAGCACGTCTTGAATGGACCTCGCCGCCGACAGATCCAGTTCAACCAGCGAGCCATCGCGCCGCGTGATCTGCAGCTTCTGCGTCGCAGCGCTGTTGATGCCATTGCCAAGATTCAGATCCAGGAGTTGAGTCGTGGCCTGTAACGACCGGATACCCAGGCCCGCGGCATTCGATCCGTTGTTCTCGCCAATGGAGAACTTCGCGCCGCTGATCCGGCTGGAAATTGCCAAGCCATTCCCGGCGTCGTTGATGCTGGTGGCTAGCTCCAGACCCGCCAGCTGCAGCGTGTTAAACAGGTCCTGAATGGTTTCGGCGCTGGAGATATCGACAGCTTGCGACTTGTCACCGTTCACAATGAACAGCCCGTTGCCAGTTGTGATGCCGATGCCCGTGCCCGCATTGAGGTCGCTGAGCTTCGTCTGCAACGTCAGACGTGGATCAAGGTCGGCGCCGGCGATCTGCGTTGTTAAGCCGCTCGCGATACCAAGATTGGCGGCCACGCGAGACCCAGTGACATCCAGTACGGTCACCGACCCGGTCGAAGGTGTGATCCGCAAGCCAGACGGCGCCGACGGGTCGATGTCCACGACCACCGTGGCGCTGCTGCTGGCAAAAGCGCTCTCAATGCGTGTCTTCAAGTCACCAATCGTTTCCGCACCCGTCAGATCGATCGTCTGGCCGATCAACGATGACCCATCATCGACGGCGATGTTGATCGTTCCCAAGTCGACACCGCGACCACCGTGCAGATCCGCAATGCGTGTATTCAGCGACAACCCCACATTGAGATCGCTGCCGGAAACGGTCGCCAGCGGATTGAACGCCGTCACGCCGTCAATGTTATTGAAAATCGTTTGATTGAAGTCCAGGAACGATTCTACACCTTGAGTGTCACCCTGATACGAGTATTTATTGTTGCCTGCCTGCACGAACGGCGGAGAGCCGCTCTGGCTGCCACCGAACAGATAACGACCACGAAATTGAGAATTACCAGCAATTGAAACACTGGTAATCAGCGATGACACCTCGTTGGCGAGCGCCTCGCGTTCGGCCGAACTGATGTTGGTCGTCAGTCCCTGAAGCAGCAGGCTCTTGGCGGAATTGATCGATTCGTTAACCGAACTTAAAGCGTCCTCGGTCGCGTTCACGAGCGAACGGTCTGTCTGCACATTGGAGAGAAACTGCTGCTTGCGTTCCAGAGTTTTCTGCAGAATGATCGTCCGCAGCGCGCTGGCAGGTGATTCGCTGGGCACCAGATACTTTTGACCGGTCGTAATCTGATCCTGCACACGTTGCAGGTCCAGTTTGGTGGATTCCAGCCCGCGCGACAGTCGTTCAGACGCCAGTCCCGTCGGTAGACGACCTGGCAGAATTGGGCCGAGACCCATGACTCACCTCAGCAAGTAAATCGACTCTATATTATTGTTAGTAAAGATTCTCAGATTCAAATTCGCAGAAGCACGTCCATTAACTCGTCCACAGTTTGAATCACTCGAGCCGACGCCGCGAACGCCTGCTGGGCATCAATCAGCTTCACGGCCTCTTCGTCGAGACTAACGCCGGTGTACTGATTGCGCTGGCTTTCCAGTGAATCCCGGAAGGTACCCAGCCCCTTCGCCGTCGCAGTCGCTTTGGCCGATCCCTGGCCAACCTGCGAAATCAGACCGTCATAAAAGTCAGACAACGATGTATTCTGCAGGCCGGGCAGAGGATTATCGAAAATCTTCGCGAGTAGCTGTGCGTTACGATTGTCAGCGGGACCGGCCCCCTGCCCCGCGGCGAACAGATTATGGTTGTTCTTGATGGTGTTGTTGACGTTGATCGTGACGGCATCAGAACCCGTAAAGAAGGTATTGATACCGATCGCTGCCAGCGCACCACTGGTGTCGTTCGAAAAGCGGAACTCAAAACTCGTATCGGATTTGATCCGCAGTTCGCCCAGAGTGGAGATCGTAGCCTCGACGTGATCGAGCGAATCGAGCGCCGCTCGCAGACTTTCCAACGAGGTGTCGTTGCCCCCAATTCCATCAGCATCGATGGCGATGTTGTGCGTCTCGATCACTCCCGTCTGCTTGTTGATGACCTTGAAGTCAAAACTGCCATGAGTTGGTTTGAACGGCAAGTTAGTCGCCCCCAGAGCAACATTGACGTCATTCACCCGACTCTCCGCCGAAACCGACGTGAAACCTTCCAGACCTTCACCGGATGAGTGCAGGCGATTGAACTGGAAGATCAGACCACTGACGAGTTCATCAAAGTCGTCGATGAACCCACCGAGAATCTCGTCGCGAGCTTCGAACACGCCCTTCAACTCGCCGCCCGCCTCGGTAACTTCGGTATGAGTCTTGTCGAATTGCACTGTCTGAATGGCGGCGCCGCGATCTGACGTGGCTGCTGTCACCAGGTGCTGCGTGCGGTTTTCAAGGATGATGTAATCCGACCCGCTGGTCACATTGACCACACCGTTGCGCGCTTCCTGATAGGTGATTGGTATAATCTCAGACAACCGATTCAACGCTTGATACCGCTGACTGCGCAAGGAGCCGGCCTGACTGGTTGACAGGCCATTATACTCCAGAGAGGCGATGCCCGTATTCAGGCCTTGAATCTGATCGATCAGCGAATTGGCTTCATCCGTCAGATCGCTGATACGCGTATTCTGTTGCTCGCGCAAACGATCGATGCGTCCACGCAGATCACGGATATCCGCGGCCAGCAATTGGCCCTGTTCAATCACGTTGCCTCGCAACGAACTCTGTTCCGGCTGATTGACGACTTCATTCACTGAGCCAATGAAGTCGCTGAATCGCGAAGACAGGTCGGTATCACCCAGTTCCCGCAGTTCCAGTTCCAATTGCTTGTAGATGTTCTCACGAGCGATCGCTCCAGTGGCATCCGAGTTCGCGGCGTGAATGCGGGCTTCCAGATACTGATCGATCTGCTGCCGCACCGTCGACGGCTTGACACCCGCTCCCACGATCAAGTCGCCGAACTGGTAGGGTCGTTCGGTCGAGAGTTCGAGCACGTTGCGGATGTAGCCGGGCGTGTTGGCGTTGGCGATGTTGTCGCCCGCGACCTGCATGGCCGTGCTGTAGGCTTCGAGTGCCCGCTTGGCGGTGGCCAGTGTTCCCGAGATCGACATCGTGCAGTCCTCCGTGACTGATACTTCGCGAGTCGCTCTTAGACCCGAGCGTTAATCAAAGTGCCGCCGCGGCCCGGCCCGCGCCAATCCAGATCGTCCTGTTTGAAACGATCCCCACCCTGAGCCAGGCGGGTGCGCATTTCATTCATCGTGGCGTCCATCCGTTTCACAACGTGCCAGCTGGACCAACTTTCGATGCGGATCTTGACGGTCAGTTCCTCGACGCGCGCCATCCAGGCTTCGAGCCGCTGCAGTTCCTTCGCACCGATGCCGTCTTTTCTGCCAACGAAGCCGCGGAGCGACTTCAGCAGCGACCGCAGGTCGGTGGAGTCCAGCTTTTTGCGTTTCGCCTGGGCGAGAATGTTGGCTCGCGCCGCCAGGATCTGTCGCAAAGCCTGTTGCAGGATCAGCTCACCTTTGACAAGCGTTCTCATTTCCGCGTCGTCACAGCGGGCGAAGGCCACTAGCCGTTGCTCATAGACCCGGTCCAGCTCGCGGAGAGTCGGCTCCAGCGCGGCGAGAAACTCTGCCAACTGGTGACACAGGCCGGGAATGTCGGATGGGAGCTGAGCGGACACGGACGCCTCCAGACAGAGAACTGAGCATTTCAGTTTCGACCGTTGCGGAGCATCCGGACGATGCAATCCGAATTGGCTCCCCAGTCCCATGAAGCTTGCGCAGTTTCACATGAAGGCTACCCGCCAAGTCGCTCAGTTGGCGTAGATCCACGAAAAAAGCCGTTGCGAACATTCGCAACGGCTTCTTGAATCCAAACTCGTGACAGCGACGAGTTATTCCTTCTTCTCTTCTGGCTTGGCAGCGGCGTCGCCTTCCTTCTTCTCTTCCGGCTTGGCGGCGGCATCGCCTTCCTTCTTCTCTTCTGGCTTGGCGTCAGCAGCAGGAGCGTCCGTCTTGGCTGGATCCGCGGCTGGAGTGGCAGCATCGGCAGCTGGAGTGTCCGTCTTGGCTGGATCAGTAGCTGCTGGGCTCGCAGAGTGGGATGGAGTCATCGCCGGTGCCGGGGCGGGCTTCGGAGCTTCCGCTGGCTTGTTGCAGCCAACCACGGCAACCGCCAACAACATCGCTGCACAGCTTGTCACAAACAACTTCATCGCAAGACTCCTCAAAGATTTATGCTCATTCTTGCCAGGAATTTTCCGGACGACCCGCCGGACGGCACCCAACCAAGGGCCGACAGTTTTCCTGACTCCAACACGATGCAGCTGGAAGATGAGCTATTCCCGTCTTTTTGCAAGTTTCTCACGATTCATTGTTCAAGACTTTGTGTCCGCCACGTCGCGGTCAGAACGGTCGGTGTGGCGTGGCAAGATCTCACGGTCAGGCGCAGGGTCACGGACAAACATGAATGTCGCGGTTCCGCTGGCGACAAGAGTGTTTGAACTTGTACGGATCTCTCCGCGAGTGACGGCTGTTTGTTGGCCGGAATGCAGAACTTCGGCGGTGATTTGCAGTTCCTCGCCGCGCCAGGCCGGTCGAATGAAGTTCACGTTGAGCTGAACTGTCACGGTGTAATGCCTGTCAGGAGTCTTGGTAGACGCTGCGGCGCCCATCGTGGTGTCCAGCAGTGACGCACCAACGCCACCGTGCATGATACCGCGGCTGCGCAGATGCTGATCTTCAATCGTCACTGCCAGTTGTGCCCGGCCGTCGGATCGCTCCAAGTCCCGGACGTTCAACAGTTTCAGGAACGGCGACGCGTTCAACGCCGTCAGGGTCAGGTCGGTCATGGTATTCGCAGCATCCTTTCGACTCTAAAATTCAATCAGCAGGCTGCTAGACGAAACGTCCGACGGCCGGCTGGCGTGCATCTGATTCACTATGTGCGGCCTGGCCGCGACAGGACATTCGGGCAATGAGCGTGTTTCGTCCCGCGATTGATCGCATCGACGGCTATGTTCCCGGCGAGCAGCCGCAAGATACCGGTTGGGTGAAACTCAATACGAACGAGAACCCCTATCCGCCCTCTCCAAAAGTGGTGCAGGCCATTCAGGCGGCGTGTACCGATCGACTCAATCTTTATCCGGACCCGCTCGGTCTGTCGTTCCGGAAGTCCGCGGCTGAACTCTTCAACCTCGATCATGAATGGATCCTGCCCGCGAACGGCAGCGATGAGAACCTGACGATCATCACTCGTTCTTTCGCCGATGCCGGAGACCTCGTCGCTTACCCCTACCCCAGCTACATCCTTTACGAAACGCTGGCGGACATTCAGGGCGCTCAGCACGAGCGATTGTTGTTGAACGCTGACTGGTCATGGAACTTCGAGCGTGTGCGACCGATTGTTGAACGCGCGAAGCTGATCTTCGTCCCCAATCCCAATTCACCGTCGGGCAATCGCTGGTCGAACGACGACATCCTCAAACTGGTGCCGCCGCGCGGCGTGCTGGTGCTCGACGAGGCCTACGGTGACTTCGCTGATCAGCCGAACCGAGCTGAAATTCTCCAGACGGAACTCGGCAAGCGGATCATCATCACGCGGACCTTCAGCAAGTCGTACAGTCTGGCTGGTATCCGCTTCGGATTTTCGATCGCGCATCCGGATCTCATCCAGGGCATGCGCAAGGTGAAGGACAGTTACAACTGTGATCGCCTGTCACTCGCCGCGGCGACTGCAGCCATTCAGGATCAAGCCTGGATGCAGTCCAACACGGAACGCATTCGAGTCACTCGCCGCCGCATGACCGCTGAACTCCGCAAGTTCGGCTTTGACTGCGTCGACAGCCAGTCCAACTTTGTGTGGTGCACTCATCCCAAGAAGACATCCAAAGGCATCTACGAAGCCCTGAAGGCTCGCAAGATTCTGGTGCGCTACATGAAGTTCCCCGGCGCGGTTGGCGGCGTTGATGGGCTCATGGACGGCCTGCGTATCACGGTGGGAACTGACCCCGAATGCGATCAGCTTTTGAAGACGTTGACCGAAGTCCTGCCGAGTTGCGTTTGATGAGCAGAATTCCCGCTCGTTCCCAAGAGCGAACAATCCGATGATGCTGCCTGAAGATCAATCCCGCTCAGCCATCGCCGCTCAACAGATTGAGCGCCTGCGTCAGCTCGTGCTGGATGCGGCGCAGCGAAACGCCTTCTGGCAGCAGCACTGGTCGGCGGTGGGCTTGAATTCAGCAGCGCTGGCCGCAATTGAACCGAGCCAACTGCTGTCTCGCCTGCCGTTCGTAACGAAAGCGGATCTGGTGGCCGATCAGGCGGCTCACCCGCCATACGGATCGAACCTCTCCGCACCAGTCGGTAGCTATTCGCGATTGCATCAGACATCCGGCACCACGACCGGCGTTCCCATGCGCTGGCTCGACACACCGGCCAGTTGGGAATGGATCATGGGAAGTTGGCAGCAGCTCTTTCGCATCGCTGGCTTCAGAGACGATGACCGCTTGTTTTTCCCGTTCTCGTTTGGCCCCTTCCTCGGCTTCTGGGCCGGTTTCGAAGGAGCCAGTCGCAGCGGCAAGCTCTGCATCGCCGGCGGCGGCATGACCAGTTCCGCGCGACTGAAGATGCTGCGCGATAATTCCGCGACGGTCGTGTGCTGCACGCCAACGTACGCACTGCGACTCGCCGAAATCGCCGCTGAAGAACAGTTCGATCTCCGCGCCAGCACCGTGCGACTGCTGCTGGTCGCGGGCGAACCCGGTGGCAGCATTGGTTCGATCCGCGAACGCATCGAGTCTGCCTGGAACGCTCGAGTCATCGATCACTGGGGCATGACCGAACTCGGCCCGCTGGCCATCGAATGCGAAGCCTCACCTAACGGCATGCACATACTCGAGACCGAGTGCATTGCCGAGATCATCGATCCGCAATCAAGCACGCCTGCTCAACCTGATCCAACGGGTGCTGTCACCGGCGAGTTAGTCATCACCAATCTGGGACGCACAGGCTCGCCGCTGATCCGTTATCGCACGGGCGATCTCGTCACGACTGATCCTCAACCGTGCGCGTGCGGCCGGAACCTGATGCGACTCAAGGGCGGCATCCTCAGCCGCGTGGACGACATGCTCATCATTCGCGGCAACAACGTGTTCCCCTCGAGCATCGAAGCTATCCTGCGCGAATACCCTGAGATCGCCGAATACCGTCTGCAGGTTCGCACCGAACGTGCGATGACGCATCTCAAGATCGAGCTGGAACCCGTCGGCAATCTGTCTGACGCCGATCAAGCACAACTGGCCAGCCGCGTGGATGAAACCATCAAGGCGCGGCTCAACTTTCATCCAGAAATCGCCCTCGTTCCATCAGGCTCGCTGCCGCGATTCGAACTCAAAGGCAAACGATTGGTGCGGGAGTAATCCACTTCGTAACAGACCGATGAACGACGCGCCTCGCAACGTCAGCAGCAGATTGATTACTCAGGTTTAATCGGCTTCAGGTCAGCGTCGCGCAGGCTGATCAGCAGGCATTCACCGTCGGGGGCAACTTTCAGCTCAGCGTACTTGGCCTTCGCGTAGGCTGGACCGTGACCCTCTTGAAAGAAGAAGGACTCGGCACCAATCCGCACACGCCAGTTGCGGACTCGATAGCGGATGCGTTGTTCGTTCTCAGCGAGTTGTTTGCCGTCGTCAATACGGCGGAAGCTGCCGACGCGGCGATCGTCCAGCGCGATGACGAAATACCCGTTCTCCGATTCCCGGTTCCACGCGTTGCTGCGAGCTGCGTTCGAAACCGAATAGTTCAACGCCATGTAGTCGCCCTGCATCAAAGAACGCGGGTCCGCCGGGGCCAGTTCCAGATACAGGCTGTCGTGAGACTGAATGAACTGTTCTTTCTGAACGACGATCGCGTTCAGAGCGGCCAGTACCAGCGCGCTGGTGATGAGGAATACAGACTTCATATCAACCTCCCGAGGCACAAAGCCTCATGCTTGTATCAGACACTTCCAGCAACAGCGCTGGCGGGTGACTCCAGCAATTGAACCTGACGGCGGATAAAGAAGCGGGATGTCCACAGGATCGCTCCACTGGCGACCAATGTGCCCGACTTGAACAGCAGCGAGGTATCCAGGCTGTAGTAGAACGCGATCAGATACAGCGGCAGAAACGCGATGCCCATCGCTCGCAACGCACCGTCGCGTTCCAAATGCCCCAGCACGATCACGCCCAAGGCCGCCAGGACTCCGGGTACCGACAGAAAACCCAGTGCGACTGCCGCCACGGCAATGGCGATCGTCAGCCGCCAGGTCTGTTGCCGACCCGATGACAACAGCCAGACGGACAACCAGATCTCAGCCACGACCTGCACCATCGACGACGGCCAGGCCACCACATTCACATGCGGCAGCAACGGGATAATCAGCACGCCAAACAAGCCCAGCACCAGCGCGTAACCCAACGGCCACAACATGCGGAGTGGGCGCCACGCGAAGATCGCTCCAATACCCACCGTCTGAACTAGAACCAGCCCGTGTACACCATCGGGAACGCGCGAGTCCAGGAACGCAGCGACAATCCAGATCTGCGGCGCAGCCGCCAGCATGAAGCGGCAAACGCTGCTGGGAAACAAAGGATAGAGGATGGTGCTCAGCACAGTGGAGGCCAGGGCGATGATCCACAGCCCCGTCCCCGCTCTACCAATCTGGGCAACTCCGATTAGAAGAGCACCGTAACCCGTGAACGCCAGCGCGAGACTCAGATGTCTGAGGAACGGTTGTTGGAACAGACGCTGAATCGCGATCGCTCCTACGCACAGCATGGTGCCGAGCATCATCGTAGAAATGGAGCTGTCATAGATCTCCATGATACCGGCACAGATCAGAAAGAAGATGCACGACACCCACGCGCCAAACGCGACCAATGCTTGAATGAACCAGGGGGCTCGATCAGCAGCATCTTCCTGCAGTGACTTTACGATTGTTGGCAGGTGGTCTGTCGTGAGGTGTCCCGTGCCGACGAGGTGCTGCAGCATGTCGCCAGTGGTGCGTTCAGAGGTCTCTTCCGGTGCGAATAGTTGAGCCGCCCCTGAATGCACTCGATCACGACGAAACTCCAGACCGACGCGTCGCAGCCACACCGCCGCCACGCCAACACAGCCGATCACCGAGGATCCCACCACGAAGACGCCAAGCTCATCGGGAAACCCGCTATCGAACAGCACTTCACCAAGGATCGAGTTCACCAACACGCAGACACAGCCAGCGATCACCGTCAGGGCGAACAGATCACGAGTTTGATAGCGATGAAAGCGATACATCAAAGCGCTGGCCACGGCGAAGACCACACTGCCCAACGCGAAATCCCAACGGTCGAAGCCGTCGAAGACGAACATCAACACGGGCGCCAAGAGCGGGACCAGAGTGGCAGGAACCAGCAGCCAGCGCAGCCAGTTGTTCTTCAGCCACGCATAACCACGCTGATGTCCGAGTTCACGCAACTGCGCGGCGACTCCATTGAAGACACCCAGCGAGATGGCCATTCCCAGGGTCTGCATGTCGTGCGGAGCACCGCTCTGCTTCCACGCCAGACAGATCGCGACGTTGACCAGCCCGATCCATAGAGCCCACAGCGCGTCGAAGCGAGCGAGGATCACCCAGGGCAGGATCAACACGGCCCAGCCGACAAACAGTTCATACGCGTCGGCTCCGGTTTGATAAATCTGACCGTACACCGCGAGGAACGCTCCCACGAGCGCGGCCGCCGCCGTCTGACCAGCTTTGCCCAGCAGCGTGTCCAGGCCTTTCCACAAGGCGAACCCGCAGGCTCCGAGAATCGCGGCCTCAATCAGTCCCAGCTTCAGCAGCGCCGGCATGTCTGCCCAGTTCCACGCCACGAAGCAGACCACTCCGGCCCGCATCAGCAACAGACCGAGAAACAGCAGCGCCCGTTCGATCCATTGCCACCACCCGAGCGGCCCCAGCAGCCACTGCAACGCTTCGCGTCGCCCACCGTTGTCAATGTGGCCAGCGGCAAACAACAGCCGCGTCGTGCGTGTCTCAGCCGGTTGGTCCAGCACAGAGTCTGGCACCACGCTGGACGTCGCTGGTGGGGTTACAACTGGTGTTTCGTCGGAATCGAACATGCGGGATCTCGGTGCGGGGTAAACCGCATTTGAAGGGCCTTCGCGGATAATTCATCGTCTGCCCTGCCCGCCTCTGGCGGAAACCAGGCGGGGATATCATGCACAATTCCGGCAGAACGATGAATTATCTGAGGAATCGCCCGGTTTTCCGCCACAGACCCTACAAAATCTGAAGCTAAAGTTTCGCAGTGTTTCGCATCGATCACTTCCCATTGGTGAGATTGCCGTTTCGCGGCTTGTAATTCGACTCTCATCAAGGTCTTATTCGCCGAGATGCCGCTCGCGGAATTCATCAGCACGTTCATGCGGAAGGAGCGACATGTCTGACGCCTACCTACTGGATTCGCTGCCACAGCAACTGGGTTCGGATATGCCCGCGCGTGACTTGTGGATCGGCTTTGATCTGGGCGGCACCAAGATGCTGGCCGCTCTCTGCGATGAACGCATGGAAGTAATCGCCCGCAAACGCAAGAGCACCAAAGGCCACGAGGGCGCTGAAGCCGGCATCGATCGCGTGAAGAACACCATCGAGAAAGTGGTCGAAGAAGCGGGTGTGTCGCTCAACCGCGTGGCTGGCATCGGCATCGGCTGCCCGGGTCCGCTGGATCTCAACGAAGGCATCGTGCTGCAGACGCCGAACCTCGGTTGGAAGAACGTCCCGATCTGCGAACTGCTCGAAAAAGAATTCAGTATCCCGACAGTGCTGGTAAACGACGTCGATGCGGGTGTGTATGGCGAGTACCGCCTCGGAGCTGCTCAAAAAGCTCAATGCGTTGTTGGCCTGTTCCCCGGCACCGGTATTGGTGGCGGCTGCGTCTACAACGGACAGATCCTGCGTGGACCGAAGCTGTCGTGCTTTGAAGTCGGCCACATGCGCGTCGTCCCTGAAGGTGACTTCTGCGGCTGCGGACGTCGCGGCTGCCTGGAGACAATCGCCAGCCGACTTGCAATCTCTTCGGAAGTCGCGAAGGCGGCTTATCGAGGTCAGGCTCCGAACCTGCTGGAGCTTGCCGGTACCGACCTGTCGAACATCCGTAGCGGCGTGCTGGCCGAAGCGATCGAGAAGGGCGACAAGATCGTCGAGAAGATCGTTCGCAATGCCGCGAAGCATCTTGGTGTGGCGGCCGGTGGTCTGATCAACCTGCTCTGCCCCGACGTCATCCTGCTGGGCGGCGGATTGGTAGAAGCCCTGCCGAAGCTCTACATCGAAGAAGTTCGCAAAGCTGCCGAAGACTATTCGATGCCCGCCTATCACGACTCGTTCAAGGTCGTGGCCGCAACGCTGGGCGATGACGCCGCTGCGAAGGGTGCGGCTGTGTGGGCTCAAGCCACCATCGAGTCCCGCAGATAGCGCCGAGGCTTCAGGAAATCCGAAGTCGCGTGCGGCTGCCAGGGTTGCTCAAGTTCAGGCGGAGCATTGCACTCCGCGTTGAGTCATCCATGACCGCATCTGCTCGCGAGCTTTTCACGTGGCGTTATGAAACAAGCTGGTTCCAGACACGGTCGCTTCTCGCTGGCGGTGCTGGTGCATGCAGGGCGAGTGGGGTTGTTCTGCGCCATCGTGTTGTTGATTCATGCGGAACACAGGCGGTTTACCCGTCTGCAAGCACAAATTCCACAGGCTATCGAGCTGGCTGATAGCCAGAGCCTCTTTCCTCAAGCCGCAGCGCTGCAGGCCAGTGGCGAACGGCCCGGCGCGATTGTGCTCGACGATGAGCGGCATGAACTCGGTTACGTTCTGCTGAGCTCCCCAGAGAGCGACACTATCATCGGCTATTCGGGAGCGACGACATCGTTGCTGGCCTTTGGTCCCGATGATCGCCTGGTCGGAATTCGAGTGCTCCGAAGCGGCGATACCGTCGAACATGCGGCGAAAGTGCGCAGTGATGAACGCTTCGCTACGGCGTTCAAAGGGCTGAGCTGGAATGCCGGTCGTGCGGCGACTCAGGTCGATGCTGTCAGCGGAGCGACGCTTACCAGTCTCGCAGTCATTGAAGGTGTGGCTACGAAGCTCAACGGCGAACGTCCTTCGCTGCGTTTTCCGGCGCAGTTGGTACTTAAGGATGTTCATGAACTGTATCTCGATGCCGAACGTGTCGTGGCAGATGCAAGGCAACCGGGATTCAGTGATGTCTTCAACGCGGACGGCAAGCGGCTGGGCTCCATCCTGCGGACGTCCCCGCAAGCGGATCACGAACAGGGTTATCAAGGCCCATCCGATTCCCTGCTGGCCTTCGATGACACAGGCAAGGCCACGCGGTTCGTCGTGCGGCAGTCTTATGACAATCAGCCGTATGTGGGCTATGTCCGCGATGAGGCTTCTTTCCAGTCGATCCTGTCAGGCGTCACCGTTGGAGAACTCGCTAGCCTTGATCCGAAAAAGGCCGAGATCGAAGGCGTGTCCGGCGCCACCATGACCAGCATGGCCGTGATTCGCGGACTTTCGAAGGCCGCTCGCGGGTCGCTGACACATCCTGCGCCACCGGTCGCTAAGCAGAGCATCCGCCCGCGCGACATGGGCACGCTGGTCGTACTGGTTACAGCGTGCCTGGTCGCTTTCACGCGGTTGCGAGGTTCACGCATCGCACGAACCGTGTTTCAGCTCATCGTCCTGATCTATCTGGGCTTCATGAACGGCGACATGTTGTCGCAAGCTCAACTGGTCGGCTGGGCTCAGAGCGGAGTTCCCTGGGAAGTGGCGCCGGGCTTGATATTGCTCTCTGGTGCCGCGCTGGTTCTTCCCGTCATGACCAAACGGCAGATCTACTGTCAGCACATCTGCCCGTTCGGAGCGGCCCAGCAGTTGGTTCATGGCCGGATCAAGGTGCGTCCTGCAGCCTTGCAGCGCTGGGCTGCGAAACTCGGCTGGCTGCCTGCAGGACTGCTCGTCGTGGTGGTGGGTGCGGGGATGTTCCACTGGAACCTCAGCCTGACCGCGCTGGAGCCGTTTGACGCGTTTTCGATCGGCGTTGCTGGCTTGGCCACAACGGTCATTGCGATCGTCGGGCTGAGTGCTTCTGCGTTCGTGCCCATGGCCTACTGCCGTTACGGCTGTCCGACTGGAGCCATGCTCAACTTCTTGAGGTTCAACTCCCGCAGTCACGAGATCACTCGGCGAGACCTGCTGGCCATCGCTCTGGTGATCGCCGCCGGAGTTCGCTTCTGTTGGGGTTCTTGACGCCGCGCGCTGGTTGATGCCTGTATGAATCGCGGAGCAAGCAGAGTTTGCGAAGAAGACTTTAGATCTCCGCGTTCTCTGCTTGCTCCGCGAACTCTGCGTTTCAATCCTCGATGACCAGGCGCATCTCATCCGAGTTGGCCTTCAGTTCCGGCGAGTACATCGCGGAGGCCTTCGTCGGCAGCGCGCTGAATTTGCCGGGAATTTCAGCTCGGATGCGATAGCTCACCGAGTGATGACCGCGATTCAAGGCCCGCACGAAGAGGCACACGCGTTCGTCGCGGTACTCGACATAAGCGTGCATCTCGTTGCCGTTGTAGCCCGACCGCACTTCGACCGGCTCAGTCCCGGCGGCCTTCATGTCTTCAAAGAGGATGTACTCGTAGTCGTTCTTGGAATCGATATCGAGCTCCACTTCGATCAGGTCGCCACTCTTCACCTTGGACAGATCCGGCAGCTCCGTGCGGATGAACTTTTCGGTTCTTTGGTTGACGACCTGGCCGCGAGCACCAGCGACTTTCGTCTGCTTGTCGTCGCGCGTCAGCTTGAAGAACTTGCGTTGAACCTTCACTTCGAGGCCGGCCTTCGTGATGAAGTCTTCCAGAGTGAAGTTCGTGAGGTAGGCGTTGAAGTAGACCGGTCCGGTACCAGTGCGTCGGATCTCAACGGTGTGCTCACCGTTCGCTAGAGCGTCACCTTCCAGCACCAGCTTGTTGTCAAAGTGGAACAGGTTGGTGTGATCGATCTTCACCGTCTTCTTCACGGCACCATCGACTAAGACCTCAACGGTCATGTCAGGCTTCGCTTCGCCGCTGGCCTTCAGATAGTCAGCCAACGCTTCGATGCAGTACGCAGTATCACGCGTGCTGCGCCAGTAGGTGCCGTGATGACGGTTATTGAGTATATACTTCACCAGCCGCGACACGCGGCGGCCTTGCGGGTCGGTCGCGCTCAGCAGCTTCAAGTACCACGCATTGGCTTCGATGTCGTTGCCGTACCACATCCACCACCAGGTATTGGCTGGCAGCTTCAAGTAGGCCGTCTGGTTCTCGTCGTCCTCCACGACAAACTGCTCGATGTTTTTCAGCAGCATGTCGCGTTCTTCGATGCGTTCCTGGTTGTGCAGAGCCAGTCCCAGCACAGCCTTCGCATACACCGACAGATCGACGCGATCGCGGTACAGGAACGCACGCATCTCGGTATTAACTGACTTGGCGTCATTCAGCGTCAGGAAGATCATCGCGTCCAGATCATCAGCCTTCTCCTTCCATGGACTTGTCCTCGTCGGCGCATTCTTCAACTTCTGGACTTGCTCAGCTTCGTAGCGTTTGAGCCATTCAACACCGCGTTCCAGGACGCCAGGCACTAGAGCGACATCGTTCTGAGTCGCTACCTGCAACCCATGCACGACGACAACCGTGGTGTGCGGCCAAGAGTGTTCTCCGAAACCGCTGAACCAGCCCCAGCCGCCGTCGCTGAGCTGCATCGACGTCAGCTTCTGCACGCCATCCTTGACCATCGCCGTGACTTCTTCAGCATCGAAGACCGGATTGCGGTCGTACTTCCTCCAGCGGCCGGCGCGCTCCTTGTCGTCGCCGATTTCCTGAGCATTCAGGTTCGTGCGTTTCTCGCGAATCGCATGGAGATCCAGATTCATCTTCTGCAAGATGCGCTGCGTGATGACCGTCGGCACGAAGCGGTTCAATGTCTGCTCGGTGCAGCCGTAGGGGTAGTCGACAAGATACGGCAGAGCATCCACCATCGCGCCCGCCAATGTCGGTGAGTACCGCAGTTCAAGCCGTGTTTGTTCCGGCCGTCTCTCAGCAGGAACATTGAGCTTCAGCGAGCCGGACTTCTCATCCGGTCGCACGACTCCCGAGAACGATTCGGTCTTCAGCATGCCATGCACGAAGCACGGGAATTTTTGTTCGACAGCATCGGATTCGGTATCGGTCAGCGCCTTCACGCGGACGACAGCCTGCCCTTCGGCTGCGACCTTCACGCGCCAATCGATGCGTTCCTCGCCGCCCGCTTTGATCTTCACGGTGCGAGTGAGATCGTTCTTGCCGGATTCAGACACCATGTCTTTCAGCGTGGTGTTATCCAACTCCAGAGCCACCTTCAAGTCCTTGTCTTTGTCGAGGTAGTTGTGCACGTTGGCGGACAGCACGACTTCGTCCTTCTCGACGAAGAAACGCGGCGCCTGCAAACGCACCAGCAGGTTCTTCGCGGTCACGACGGTCACGTCACCTTGACCGACTTTCGTGCCGTGCCCCATGCCCCAGGCTCGCATCTTCCAACTGGTCAGACTGTCCGGCATCTTGAACTTCGCCGTTGCGCGACCGTCTTTGCCTGTCGTCAGCGAGGCCGCCCAGAACGCCGTGTCGGCGAAGTTCGAACGCACCGCTGGTTCTACGGTGGGAGCACCACCATCGGGTCCCGCATCCTTCGCGACCTCAGCCTCTGCGAGAGACGACAGTCGATCCATCGATGGCCCACCCGGTGCTGCAGCAGTGGCAGCCATTGGCCTTGCTCCCTCCATGGCGTCGCCTGCCATGGCGCTCTTCATCATGGATCTTCCACGCCCTGGAACGGCCGCGCCCAGCCGCGTCTTTACTCCGTCCCGCAGGTCATCGACGATTCCACCGAACAGACCGATATCACCCATCTGCGGCACATTCGGACGACCGATGCCATGCGAGTACGGAATCAGACTCGACTCCGTCTGCGGATGATGGTGACGACGCCACTTCCAGAAGAATTCTTTGATCTCGGGAACATTCGAGCCGCCGCTGATGTACTCAACGCTCTTGTCATAAACACTCAAGGCGACGACCCCCGCGAACGGTTTGTCGTCCTGATCAGTGACACGTACATCGACGGTTGCGTCATCACAGGGCTTATAGAGTTCGGTTGACGGAGGGATTTCC